>CAJXZM010000075.1 GCA_913063125.1 uncultured Gammaproteobacteria bacterium
CCCATACTTTGCCCCAAGCGAATTACCGATGTAACAATAGCCTCATCGTTACTATCCACTTGAATATCCTTAACAAAGGACTGGTCAATCTTTAACTTATTGATAGGGAAACGTTTTAAATATGCCAATGATGAATAACCCGTACCAAAATCATCAATTGAGGTTTTAATTCCCATAGAATTGATTTTTTCTAATATAGCAATTGCCGCCTGCACATCCTCTACCAACACGCCCTCGGTAATCTCCACCTCCAAACACTGAGGCGCCAATCCACTTTGTCGAATGGCTTCGTCAATACAAGGAATTAGGTGGTGATGCCCAAACTGCCTTGGCGACAAGTTAATTGCAATGGTTAGGTTTCCATCATTATTCTTTTGCCACTCTTTTAGCTGAAAACACGCAGTGCGAATAACCCATTCGCCGATAGGAATAATACTGCCGGTTTCTTCAGAAATAGGAATAAAATCTGCTGGAGAGACCATTCCCTTATTAGGGTGAAACCAACGAATCAACGCCTCCATACCGATCAATTTTTTGGTTTTAATGTCAAATTGCGGTTGATAAAACAGTTCGAACTGATTCTTATCTACCGCCTTTCGTAAATCATTTTCTAAACGCAACATCTCCAAGGTTCTAGCATTCATATCCGCTGTATAAAACTGATACGTATCCTTTCCCTGCACTTTGGCTCGATACATGGCGGTATCTGCATTTTTAATCAGCATTTCTGGGGAGTCGCCATCTTCAGGATAAAGCGTAATCCCCATACTCGCGCTAATATGAAACTCGTTATTTTCCAATAAGAAATGTTCAGAAAACGTAGCTAATATTTTTTGGGAAAAGTTACTCACAATTTCCGGAGAACTGACATCCTCCATTAATATAATAAATTCATCCCCCCCTAAACGCGCCAAAGTATCTTCTTTGCGTATTAGGTTTGATAACCTCTCTGCCACCAACATAAGAAGGTGGTCACCCTCTACATGCCCTAACGATTCATTAATATATTTAAAACGGTCTAAATCAATAAACAGTACCGCGATTGAGTTATTATGCCGCTTAGCGCGGGTAATGGATTGCTGTATTCGATCCAACAGCAACAGACGATTTGGCAGTCCTGTCAGAGGGTCATGGTGCGCGAGAAACGCTAACTGATCTTGGGATTTCTTAATCGTACTGATATCTTGCATCATCACCAATACTTTCGCATGGGGCTCAATGGTGTTAACAGGCGTTGCGATGATGCGATAAAATGTCTCATTGTCAAAAGATGCATTAAATTGACGCAGTTTATTATCATTAAATATATCGTTTATCGGTGACAAAACCTCGTCAATCATTCGTGAATCAAAAGCATCCGTCACAAACTTTGATTGCTGATCACCAAACCACTTAATCATCACGCCATTCATAAAGTGAATGACCTGATTTTGATCCACCATCATCAGGCCTGTACCCGCTTGCTCTATCCCGTCCACAATAGCGCGGTAGTGCTCGGTACTTTCAAGCAACGCATTTTCTGCTTCTCTACGTGCCTTTCGCTCATAAAACTCATTCATTTCCCGTGTAATAACGGGCGACAAACGAGCCAAATTGTCTTTTTTAATAAAATCATTGGCCCCGGTTTTCATTAACCGAGCCGCCTCTTCTTCACCAATTGCACCAGACACCAAAATAAACGGGTGATCTTTATGGCTAGCTCGCCATTGTTCTAAGGCTTTTTCAGGAGAGTAACAGGGCATATGACAATCAGATATAGCCAAATCCCAATCTTGCTCTAGCGCCTTATCCATATCTTCTGCATTGTCCACACGGGCATGCGTCAGCTCAAAGCCTTCTTTCTTCAACACTCGAAGTAACAAAAGCTCATCAACCGATGAATCATCAATAATAAGAATATGTAATTTGTCAGGCATAAATCAGTAAAATTCGGGGTTTGTCGCCAAAAGTAACGCTTAGTAACGCTTAGTAACGCCTAATAACGCCTAATAACGATAAACAAAACGTTGATACCTGTAAAAGATAGACCAGATCGTAAAAGCCGCCTAGCTAATTACTTGATTTTAGCGATAAAATTGAATCTTTATCCAAATATGACTAATTAAGAACCAGCCATCAATAAACTCTCAGCAACTTCATCAAGTAGCTGTGCCATTTAACGTAAAATAAAAGCTAGCCCCTTGATTTACTTCACTTTCTGCCCAAATCTCACCGCCATGGCGCTTGATGATCCGGAACACCGTGGCTAAGCCAATACCGGAACCTTCAAATACACCAGCATCATGAAAACGGCGAAATGGTGAAAATAGCTCTACTGCATTGTTCGCGTCAAAACCCACTCCATTATCGAGTACATAAAATGTATGCTGGCTTCTATTCGTTTCGACCATACCAAAGCTGATAGCAGGGCTCCCCACACCATGACTAAACTTCCATGCGTTTGTGATCAAATTATCAACAATTTGTTTTAGTAAACGCAAATCTCCATGTGCCGTCAACCCCTGCTGCACCGTACTGGCAACCTCATGCTCAACCTCCATTATCCGTAACCAACGCAATTTATCCTCAACGAGTGTTGACAAATTAACCTCTTCTCGCCTTAATCCACTTTGCGCTGAGCGAGATAATACAATCAAACCATTAATAATCTCACGCATATTTTCGGACTCCTCAACAAGCTGAGCTGCATCCTGAGCACCCTGCCCACCGAGGCAAGGATTAAAGTCCTCTGCAAGCGCCTCAGTAAAGCCAATAATAGCGCGTAAAGGAGCCCTCAGGTCATGAGATACCGAGGCCGTAAATGCCTGCAGTTCATCATTAGCAGCACTTAGCTCTCGGGTTCTCTGAGTAACCTTTTTTTCTAGTGCCACATTAAACGCTTGATGCTCTTGATAAAGCTGCGCATTTTCAATGGATACTGCAATATGAGGTACTAAAGATTGTAAAAGTTGGCGGTGCTGTTCCGTAAACACGTCAGCGACTGAATGCGTTAGCAATAATAAACTTTGGCACTCTCCTTTGTGCTCCACGGGATAACATAACAATGACAACGTGTTTTGAGCCTGATTCATAATGCAATCACGACAATCAGTGTCGTTCGCCTCAGTACCGCTCAGCAATGTCGGATCAAATAGCGTACAACCGTTAACGAGTTCAATGGGTAGATCCATTATTGAGGCTTCGTGACCCAATACCTCGCTTCCATCCAAGCAAGCCACGGAAAGTGCCGTACACGTGTTATTCTCTTTTAACAGTAACGTACCGCGTTCAGCACCGGTATGCTTAACTACAAGTTCTATAATATTGGCTAGTCGCTGATTCAAGCCCAGCTCTTCCGTAATCTCATTGGATATTTTTAACAGCGTTCTCTGATCTCTAAATTCAGATGGCGCTTGTTGTAATAGGAATTGACCGAAGCGCCGCTGGAGTTGCTCTATTTTTAAAGCACAACCCCAACGGTGGTATCCTTGCAGCGCCTTTTTGATATGATATTTGACGTAATCAAGTCGCCCCTGTTGCTGCCAATAAGATGCATGCAACTCATGGGTCAGCGCATACATCTGAATAAAACCGTTTTCCTTCGCATCAATTGCAGCCAACTGATAGGTGTCTGTTGCCCTAGGGTCCCCTTTTAATCGCTGCTGCTCCGCTTCAATTAGTAAGGCTTTATGCTTGAAATTAGGAGGATATGTTATCGCTATAGCATTGATGTATTGAACAGACTCACTTGCAAGTGTGAATGCCGCGTTAATACCAAATGGATCATCAATGGATGTATTTAGAAATTGTGATATTGCGTGCAGAAAGTGATTATCATCACCTATCGAAAATGCGTGAACGGTTTTCAGTAACTCAAAATCCTTCACATAACAATTCACCACATTATCATATTCCCCCAACCAGAAATGACGCTGCAGCCTAAGATGACAGTACCCCCCATAAGCAATCGAATTATTTAACACATCCCACTGCGAAGATGAAAACGTGGACCGCTCCAACAAATCGGAGGCACTTGCATCAACCAATTGATCTATAAGGCGATAATAAAACTTCCCTACACTAACAAAACCTCCACATGAAAGAAGAAAAACTTTCAGCCTCTCCGCTTCCTTTTTTAACTTAAGAAGAGGTATTCCTGCCGAAAAAGAAACAATCATTTTATTAGAAATACATGCAAGATAAGGTAAATATTCACCTTTAGAAAAACTATATTCTGCCCCTACATCAAGACATTCAATACATTCATACATCGACCGACAATAACGACCTCCATAAGTACCAATTGTATTATATACAAACCCTCCTCCTGGAAATCCGCTATCCTCATCAACAATCTCACGAGATTTTTCAGCAATAACCCCTCCTATATTAGGCTGCCCTATGCTACAAAGCATAGAATCAAAAACCCCCAGTAGCTGAGGTGTGTATTTCGTAAATCCATTTATTAAAAAGCTATTCATGCCTACCAAGCCAAACCACTCAGCCCACTGAAATCTAGAGCTACTTAAACCTAACAACATTACATTTGCAGTAATCGAATGAAGAGTCGTTAACGCAACTGAATCTTCAGGCACGAGTTTATATGCTACATCAACCTTATCCCCCCCCTTATTCTCATAAAATGCCTTCCATTGAAATTTTATTTGTTGAGAAATATCACCTCCAATTTCTGGAACATCAACACCAAGTAAAGCCAAGCATTTCAGTGAATACGAAACAGTCGTCTCAAAATCATCAAGAACAAAAGCCAAAGGTGTTTGCTGCGCATATGAGGAGGCTTGCAACAAAGGTTCAGAATTAATACTGCGATAACGATCATAAGAACTTTCCGCCAACACTGTATCGCTTACCAGATAAGCTAGCATTCCTCGTAATAACAGAATTTCACTAACGTTTTTTTCATACACTTTTTTATAGTTCGCCTCCTTTCTATCCTTACAAATATCAACAAGTTCAAGAGCACATTTCACATATTGTAATGACATTTTATATGCGGATTTTTCTTTTGCTAGCACAGCCCCTTCTAAAAACGTGCGAACCAATACTTTCATTTCACTTTCGCCAGGTAATGTATAAAATCCAGGTCTAGAAAAAGCTTCGAACAAATGAGGCAAGGGGTCACCACAGAAACAACCGCCATCAGCCATAAATATTTTTCCAATCACACCGTGCCGATGAACAATGTCATCCACACTTTGAAGCTCATAATATGCATGCATGATTCGATCATGATTAAAAATATAACTGCCATGCTGATCTACCGAGCGTTGCAAATACCCTTGTTGATACACTGGATTGAGGTTTGTCCTTATCCAATCAATATCTTTCCCAGAAACCTTTGATAATAAGTCTTCATTAAATCGTGTTCCAAGACAAGCTGCCCACTGAAGCAGCTCCTGGGTTTCTTCAGATTGCTGATGTAATGTTTCAATCAACAGTGCCGCCACATTGCCTGAAGTCCCAATCGAATTCAATCTTTCACAATCCCACCGCCAAACCCCTACACTATTATCATAGAATAAAGAACCGTCATTTTTTTGGTAAGCAACCTTAAGAAATTCACGAAGAAACAATGGATTTCCTAGTGTTTTTTTCATAACCACATCTACAATATCGTCAAACATGCGATCTGGATTATGAAATGTAGCCGCCAACAATTCTGACACTTGATATGAATTTAAATTCCCAAGTGGAACCAAAACCAAATTAAACCCTTCATCCACCACACTCTCTTTTAATAAAGTATAAGGATGTGACTTTCCTACTTCCTCTTCCCGGCAAGTAAACATTAACGTAATGCGATGATTATTTTCTTTTACCAGCGCCTCCAATAACCCCAGGCTCGGCGCATCACACCACTGAACATCATCAATTATTAGAAGTACCGATTCCAATATACTAAGGTGGCGAAAGAAAATCGCGGTATGCAATTTCAATTGAATATCTACATTATATGGCGCCCCCTTATCGAGGACATCAGAAGTTTCAAATAACAACCGAAACCCTGGACAAAGTCCAATAAGAGTATGAGGGTTCTTGTTCAAATCATCCAACAGTTTGTCTCTCCACGAAAGAAATATCTTGTCGGGCAACTCCAACAACATATCAACGATTTGTGAAAGAGCTTGTGAAAGAGCAAGATGTGGACTTTTATTATAGGCCTCAGTTTTTCCCCAAAGAATTAATACCGGCTGTTCAACAAAGTGTAATATAGCTTCATTTACTAATGACGTTTTTCCACAGCCACCCTCTCCTTCCACTACAATCAATGCAGGTTTATCACCCTGACCGCTTAATGACTTCTGCAGCTCCAACAACTCCCCTTCCCTGCCATATAACTTTGTTGGGATCAGCAATTTCTCTGGAACATCATTTGCTCCCAATGAGTCTGGGCATAAAGGCATCCCTGTTTTCACAGCGAATTCAATAGCTTCTAAATCCTGAATCAAACACCGGCCATTTTGATAACGATCTTCTGGAGCCTTGGCCATTAGCTTCTGCACTAAAGCAGACAATGATGCTGGCAACAGGGGATTAATAGTATCAAGAGGAACAGGGTGCCGCGCAATATGGCAGTGTATTAGTTCGGGCAAGTCGCTTGCAATAAACGGAGGGCGACCACTGAACAACTGATACAGAGTAGCGCCAAAAGCGTAATAATCAGAACGGTAATCTATATTACGATTGAGTCGCCCAGTTTGCTCAGGGGAAATATACGTAAGCGTGCGATTCTGATCTGTTACCGTCCAATCATTAATATTTGAACCGCTAGGGAACGCTGCTCCAAAATCAATTATTTGTAATTGATCCGTTTTTTCATTAACAGTAATATTGGCAGGATTGATATCATTATGAATAACATCCTTTTGATGAAAGGCGGAAATCCCTTCGGCTAAAATAACACTCCAACGCAATAAGCGTAATAAGTATAAATGAAACAATTCCGAATTTTCTAAAGGCCAACAAACATTTTCCTTTAACGTATTATTTATCCAAGAATGTAATGACTCACCACCTGTATCCTCCAGTAGTAACACACACCCAGCACCATCTAGAACATACTTCACTACCCTATTTACCGCTGGGTGGCAGACTTTTTGTTGTGCAAGACAACTCGTTCTATATTGCTCAATTAGGCGTTCATCAGGTACATCCTGGGATGTGCTCTTAACAACTATCGGCACAGAGTTCTGATACACACCCCGCCGCACATTAGTTACAGAGCTATTATAAAGAGTTTCTGTAAATATAATATCAGCGTTAATACTCACAGAGAATTTCCATTGCTAAGGGTAAAATAGAATATAGCCCCGTTTTCAGGCTTACTTTTTACCCAAGCATTACCGCCATGGCGTCTAACAATTCTATAAACAGTCGCTAATCCTATGCCTGTACCTTCAAACTCATCAGACAGATGAAACCTACTAAATGGAGAGAAAACCCCTTCGACATTATCCGCATCAAAACCAACTCCATTATCCCTAATATAAAACGTGTGAGGGTTCCTCCCGGTTGATACCATACCAAAATGTATTTCAGGCCTTTGACCCCCTCGACAATATTTCCATGCATTTTCCAGTAAGTTATCAACCACTTGCCGTATTAAACGCAAGTCACCATTAGCGGTTAATCCTTGCTGAACATAGTGGTTAACACTGCTTTCTGGCTCCATCGTATGCAGCCAACGTAGCTTGTCTTCCACCAAAGTTGATACATTCACTTCCTCCCATAATAAGCTGCTTTGTGTAAAACGTGACAACGTAAGTAGTCCATCAATTATGCCTCCCATTGTGTTAGATGCCTCCACTAACAAGTCGACATGATTTTTTCCTTTAAGAGTTAAACACTCTCCATAATCTTCAGCTAATGCTGAAGTAAACCCACTTATTGCCCGTAACGGTGCTTTCAGGTCATGAGTAACAGATGCTGTAAATGCTTCCAGCTCTTCATTCGTCGCCTGTAGTTGATTTGTACGTTGGTCAACTTTTTGTTCCAAAATACTATTAAATCCTTGCCTTTCTTGGTACAACCGAGCGTTCTCAATCGATACAGCAAACTGGGGGGCTAATTTATTGAGAAACCTCAAATCTTTCCGGGTGAAAACATTCCCCAAAAATGTATGGCTCAACAACAACAAGTTGTGGCAACACCCCTTATATAGGATGGGGTAACAAAGCAATGATTGAATATTCTCAGAATAAAAAAAATCAGCATCCCCGCTCTTTGGCGTAAAATCACGAAAATCTCGTACTAACAATAATTGTTTTGACTCAGCACACTCAGCAACCAGGTTCAACGGCAAGGTAAACTGATCACCTTTTTTTACCTGATAAATATTACACCCTTTACTTCCAGATTCATCTGTCAAATGAGCAACCACTTGCGGCTGGAAATGGCCTTCGGATTTCAGCAACAAAACACAGCGATCTGCCCCCGTATTCTCAACAACTATTTGTACAATTTGTAATAACCGTTGTGCCAAGTTTAATTCTTTAGCAACCATATTGGCTATTCTTAACAACGTTTTTTGACCTTGTATGTTTGATAATGACGCAACCCCATCATTCTCATCAATGATCTGTGGCGTACTCACAGGCATCCAACTTGAAGATAATGATTGATAATCTAGCGACATACCAAATTCATCATATAGCGCTTCCAACTTTAAAACGCATCCCCAGCGCTGATAGCCTTGCATTGCTTTTGAAATATGGTATTTAGTATAATCTAATCGGCCTTGGTCTTGCCAATAACGCGCATGTAGTTCATGTGCCAGCGCGTACATATGGATAAATCCATTTTCTTTCGCCTCAATTGCTGCTTTTTGATAGAGTTCAGTTGCATCAACATCACCACTTAACCTATACATCTCTGCTTCGATCAGGAGCAACTTATGTCGAAAGTTTGGTGGATATATTCTTGAAATATTTTTAATATGGCGCAGTGATGAATCAAATAGTGCATTACCAACATCCCCAGTCCGCAAACAAGATATCACATAAATAAAACAATTATCATCTACCGGAACCATGCCCTGAAGCTTATCTAATTCATTTTTTTCTCTTTCATAATGAATCACGACATTCTTATATTCATTAATCCAAAAATAGCGCTGTAGCTTTAAGTGATGATATGCTCCAAAAGCAGCAGATTCAGACAGTTCTTTCCATTGCATCCCCGTAAACCCTGGTTTTCTCAAAAAATCTATGCCTTCCGGCAACATTAGTTGCTCTACTAATTTGGAATAATATTTTCCAGCGGAAACAAGACCACCACAAGAAATCAAAAAAACCTGATGCTCGTAAACAAATTCCCGTATTCTATGCAGCGGTACTCCCGCTGAAAAGGCGACTACTATCTTATTCGATACACAGGCTACATAAGGTAGGTACTCTCCTTTATCAAAACTACTTTTTGCACCTTCATCCAAGATGGAAACACAACGAGACATTGAGTTACTATATCGACCTGAATAAGCCCCTACATTACCAAAAACAAATCCCATACCAGAAAAACAATTACTTTCCCCCAACAAATCTAGTGTTTTGTTAACAATTATCTGATCAAACACATTCGTACTTTGAGGCGCCGTTAGAGAATTATATACCGCCAATAACTGCAAAGATGAAGTTGAAATACCTGCCACTAAAAGATTATTAATACCGACCAATCCAAACCATTCTGCCCAAATATAATTGGCTTTTGTACCTAAAAGCAACATCATATTTGCAGCGACAGACTGTAACATCGATCTATTATTTTCATCAAATCCCTTTGGTATGCGCAATGCCACCAGCTCATCAAGCCCACCAAGGCATTTGAATTCCTCTCGCTGTCCGTCCAATTGTATCGCTATGTCATCCCCGAAACTGGGCGTATCAACACCGAGTAAACGAAAACAATTTAACGAACAGTTAATGGAGCCATCAATATCTCCACGCATAAATGCGAGAGGGGCTTGCATGGAAAAAGATGCCGCTTGCAAATTCACATCAGCGTTCATTAACCGGTAACGGTGAAAACTCTCTCCTCCCAAGTGAATATCAGCAGTAAGATAGCCCAGCTCACCTTGCAATAAGAATAGCTGCCCCAATCGCCCACAATCATCCACTTCCTTTGTTTCTGCAATATTCAGAGCACACTGTATATATTGCATTGCAATATCATTGGCCGTTTTTTCCTTAGCGGATAAAGCACCCTCATAGAAGGCATCAATAATTTTCATGCAGGTATCGGCATCAATCAAATCATTCAGTTGCTGTCGATCTCGTAATGCTATAAGAAAATGTGGTAAAGGGTCATCGCCAACCCTGCGCTCCTTTTCCGAACATGCCAGTCCAATTATCCAGTGTCGCCGCGAGGCGCTCTCACTAGGTAATAATTCATAATACGCTTGACGAATACGATCATGATTAAATGCATAGTTCCCCAACTGATCCGCAATACGATGGATATACCCTTGCCGATACACTGCATTAAGGTGCACCTTAATGTCTGCAATGGAGATTCCCGTTACACTGGACAATAAGCCTTCACTAAAGCGTGTGCCAATACAGGCAGCCCATTGAAGCAGGTCTTGTGCATTTGAATCTTGTTGATGTAAAGCATCGATCAGTAGAGCTGTCACATTTCCCGAAGTGGCTATTTGTTTTAAACGTCGTTTGTCCCAATGCCAGCGCCCTTGCTGATTATCATAATACAACGTTTTATGATTGACATTATGTGCGGCTTTTAAAAATTCGTGAACAAAAAATGGATTCCCCAAGGTTTTTTTAAGTATGATTTTTGCTAGCTCATCTAACCGTTCTTGCTCAATATGAAACGTAGCCACGAGTAATTGGGTGATTTGTGAAAAGTCTAGATTTTTTAATTTGATTATAACTGAAGCAATACCCTTATCATGAATCGACTGTTTCATCATGCTATACGGGTGACTATCATCGATTTCTTCTGATCGACAGGTTGCTATCACTGTAATTCTCGGGTGATTGGCGTTGATCATTGCCTCTAACAAAGCAATGCTCGGCCCATCACACCATTGCACGTCATCGATAAACAGTAGAACAGGATCCAGTACACATAAATGTTGTAAAAATATCGATACATGCAACTTAAGTTGGATATCAGCATTATGTAGAGGTGTTTTTTCCGAGACGCTCGCAGTTTCAAATATCTCAATCAATTCAGGGCATAAACTGATCAAGGTATGAGGGTTGTTATTCAGTGCCTCTAACAACGTCAATCGCCAAGGGATAAACTGTTCATCCGGCATAGACAACAACAACTTAACACTTTTTGCCAATGCTTGTGACAATGCATTATGCGGCTTCTTGTTATAAGCATCATTCTTGCCTGCCAACAGTTGGTAAGAGGAATCAACAGTATGTAAAATCGCCTCTGTGATTAATGTTGTTTTTCCTCCACCTGCCTCGCCCTCGACGGCAATCAATGCAGGCTTATCATGATCGCTATTGAGCGCTTTTTGTAGCGTTGCCAATTCGTCTTCTCTACCATAGAGCTTTGCAGGAATCAGTAACTGTTCTGGCACATCATTTTTTCCCAATTCCGACACCGGAAATGGTATGCCGCTAATCAATGCATGCTCAATAGCTTCTAAATCTTGTATTAAACAACGACCATTTTGATAACGATCTTCTGGCGCTTTTGCCATTAATTTTGTCACTAATGCCGACAAAGATTCTGGGATTAATGGATTGATTGTATCCAGAGGCACAGGATGCCTCGCAATATGGCAATGAATAAGCTCTGGTAAGTCATGAGCAATAAAAGGAGGCAAGCTACTAAGCAACTGATACAGGGTTGCCCCTAACGCGTAATAGTCTGAACGATAATCAATATTTCTATTGAGTCGCCCCGTTTGTTCAGGAGATATGTAAGTAAGCGTTCTGTGTTGCTCGACTATTGTCCATTCATTTATATTTGATCCATCAGGAAAAGCGGCCCCAAAATCAATTAACTGCACCTGGTCAGTATCTGGATTCACGACGACATTGGCTGGATTAATATCGTTATGAATAATGTTCTGTTGATGACAGGCACTAAGACCTTGCGACAAGGAAATACTCCATCGTAATAAACGCAACATCCATGAATGATATACCGCTGGATCTTCTAGGGGCCAGCGATAATACTCCGCTCCGGTCGACTTTATCCATTCTTTAAAGGTAATACCCCCGACATCCTCCAACATAAGAGAGCGACCAGCACCTTCGCTTATTTCTTCAATCACTTTATTGACAGCAGGATGGTCTACTTTGTTTTGTGCAAGGCGGCTTGTTCGATATTGACCTATTAATGACTCATCAGGAACATCTTGCGCGGTAGATTTAATAATCACCCGTGTATCGTTATAAATACATCTCTGCACCCGCGTGACAGAGCTATCATACAACGTCTCTAAAATAACGATGTCATTAGACGGGCTCATGGATTTTCCCCATGAAAACCATCGGTATGATTTAGTTGAAAATAGAACGTCGCACCTTGACTCGGTTCACTTTTCGCCCAAACTCTTCCTCCGTGACGTTTTACGATTCGATACACTGTTGCCAAACCAATTCCCATACCTTCAAAATCTTTCACTTGATGAAGTCGGCGAAACGGCGCAAATAACTCATCGGCATTCGCCATATCAAAACCTACGCCATTGTCTCGCACATAAAATGCGTTTCCACGGTCCTTTGTCTCAGTTATACCGAAACCAATGATAGGTGAGATTACGCGATGGCTATACTTCCACGCATTATCAATCAGGTTGTCGATAACCTGTCGAATTAGCCGTAAATCCCCATCAGCAGTCAGGCCTTGTTGAACATTCACGACAACAGCATGCTCAGGCTCCATAGTACGTAACCAACGTATTTTATCCTCTACTAACGTCGATACATTTACCTCCTCCCATTGCAGGGTTGTTTGTGTCGAGCGTGACAGCGTTAACAATCCATCAATAATTTGTCCCATGGTTTTTGAAGCGCTTACTAATAGATTTACATATTCCTTACCCGTACCTCCCAACCCCCCTTCATAATCTTCAGCCAAAGCCCCGGTAAACCCAGAAATTGCCCGTAAAGGGGCTTTTAAGTCATGTGACACTGATGCCGTAAATGCTTGCAGCTCATCATTGGCGACCTCTAGCTCTTGCGTACGCTGCGTAACTTTTCGCTCTAATTCAACATTAAACAGTTGTCGCTCTTGGTATAACCGAGCATTTTCAATGGATACCGCAATTTGCGGCGCCAATGTGGCAATAAACTGCTGATCGCGCCGGAAAAATTCATTAGCCTGAGCGCTATGGGCTAATAACAATACACTTTGACATTGACCTTTGTACTGAATGGGATAACACATTAGGGGGTGTTTTTTTTCACCGTCATCAGTATGGCTTAACAACACCATTTCTTTGGACTTTACACATTCATCAATTAGACTCATGGGAAGCTCGAACGGAATATTCTTACTTTCGTCATAAACATCGCATAACGTACTTCCATCATTCTGGTTCAAGCAAACCACTGCCTTCGGTTGGAAAACCCCATCGACAGCCAACAGCAGCACACCATGCTTTGCAGCCGTATTTTCAACCACCATCTGTGTAATTTGTAATAATCGACTCTTGAGATCCAATTCCTCAGAAATTAATTTGGCAAATTTCAGAAAGGCTTTCTGGCTTTGTATATTGCCTCCTTCTATAGAACCAGCATTCTCATTAAAAAATTGACTAAATTCTTCATATATATTTTCTAACTTTAATACACACCCCCATCGCTGATAACCTTGCATCGCCTTTGTAATATGATACTTCGTGTAATCAGGTCGACTCTGCTCTTGCCAGTAACGCCCATGCAATTCATGAGCTAATGCATACATATGAATAAATCCATTTTCTTTGGCATCTATTGCGGCTTTTTGATAATACTCCGTTGCACGACGATCGTCGTTTAAACGATACATTTCTGCTTGGAACAACAGCCATTTATGACAAAAATTTGTAGGATAAATCCTACAATTTTTCTCAACAATCTTAACTGATTCATCAAACAAAAGGCCTGCACTTATCCCAATCTGCAAACAGGATATTCCATAAAAGAAGCTATTATCATCAACCTGAACCATCCCTTTTAATCTATCAAAACTTTCTTTTTCGCTTTTATAATGATCAACAACACAAGCGTATTCGTGTCGCCAAAAATAACGTTGCATTCTTAGATGATGATATGCACCGATTGCCGCAGATCCAGACAGTACCGTCCACTGCATAACGGTAAAATCTTCTCTTCGCAAGCCGTTAGTAGACGATGGATTTATCAGCTGTTCAATTAACCTTGTATAATACTTTCCCGCGTTAATTAGTTCACCACAAGACAACAGCAACTCTTGATGCTCTTCAGCTAATTGGTAAACCTCACCCAATGGAACTCCAGCAGAAAATGAAAGAACTATCTTATGTGATGTGCAGGCAATATAACCAAGATACTCTCCATGTTTATAACTTATTTGGGCCCCATCATGCAGCATAGAAATACAACGAAAAAGGTTAGAACTAAAGCGCCCAGAATATGCGCCTAAGGTTCCAAAAATAAGACCTATGCCTTCTAAATCATCACTGTTTTTTACAATAAGTTCTGTCTGTTCAGATATATCATCGCTAAATTGATAACCATCCACTGAAATCAATGTACTTTTTAGAAAGGCCAACATTTGCAAGCTTGATGTAGAAAATCCTGAGACTAAAATGTCATTAATACCCACCAAACCAAACCACTCTGCCCACCGATACTCAGCTTTTGTACACAGAAGAAATACCATATTGGCAGCCGTAGCCTGCAAAATAGAAATATATTTATCCTTAAATAAATTGGATAGACTTAACTCCGATATCTTTTTTTCCCCTCCTAATGAATCAAACTTTTCTCGCTGTAAATCCAATGGCAAATCTATATTTTCACCAAACACAGGTACATCTATACCCAGCAAACGAAAACAATTTAATGAAAAAACAATTGACCCATCAACATCTCCACGCATAAATGCCAACGGGGCTTGCTTCGAAAAAGAAGCCGCCTGTAGTTTCGCATCAGAGTTCATCAATCGATAGCGGTTAAAACTTTCTCCGCCCAACTTTATGTCGACAATAAGATAACCCAATTCCCCTTGAAGCAATAACATAGCGCTAAATTGAGTGGTACTTGGATATGTCATTTTTTCCGCGATAGCCAGGGCACGTTGTATATACTGTAACGCAATATCATTGGCCGTTTTTTCTTTTGCTGACAATGCTCCGTCATAAAACAATCTGATGATATTAGCGGCGACCTCTTCATCACAAAGTATTTCTGGGTGCAACTCATCTTTCAATGCGATAAGAAGGTGAGGTAAAGGGTCATCTCTAAATTGGCAGTCTTGCTCTACACATACTTTCCCAACCACCCAATGTCGTTGCGAGACGCTTTCTCTTGGCAATAGTTCATAATACGTTTGACGTATACGATCGTGATTAAATGCGTACGCCCCCCGCTGACCTACAACCCGATGGATATACCCTTGTTTATATGCCGCATTCAGGTGCAGTTTTATATCAGCAGCAGTTTTTTTCGCTACCTTAGCCAATAGGGTTTCATTGAATGCTACTCCAATACAGGCAGCCCATTGAAGTATATTTTTGGTATGAGGATCTTGTTGATGTAACGCATCAATTAGTAGCGCTGCCACATTTCCTGACGTCGCAATTTGATTTAACCGCTGCGCATCCCAATCCCAGCGGCCTCGTTGATTATTATAATACAAGGTATTGTGATTAGCTTGATGCGCTACTTTTAGAAACTCATGAACAAACAAGGGATTCCCTAACGTCTTTTCCAATATAATATTGGCTAACTCTTCTAAACGCTCTTTCTCAATATGAAACGTTGCCAAAAGTAATTGTGCTATTTGTTCAACGTTAAAATTCGCCAACTCAATAATTACCGATGCAACACCGTTCCCCTGAAGTGTTTTTTTCATCACACTATATGGGTGACTCGTATCGACCTCTTCTGATCGACTGGTCACCATCACTGTAATTCTCGGGTGCTTGGCATTTATCAACACTTCTAGCAAGTCAATACTCGGCCCATCACACCATTGCACGTCATCAATAAAGAGTAGAACGGGATCTAGGGTACTGAGGTGTTGTAAAAATAGTGACGTATGTAATTTAAGCTGAATATCGGCATTATACAGTGGGGGTTTTTTCGGAAACTCTGCTGTTTCAAACACTGCAATCAATTCAGGGCATAAACTTATCAAGGTATGAGGGTTGTAATTCAGTGCTTCTAATAACGTCAATCGCCACGGGACAAATTGGTCGTCAGGTAACGACAATAACATGCCAACACTCTTCGCTAATGCTTGTGATAATGCACCGTGAGGTTTCTTATTATAAGCATCGCTTTTACCCGTCAATAATTGCCCTGAAAAATAGACTTCATGTAAAATCGATTCGGTAATGAGTGTTGTTTTTCCACCGCCAGCTTCACCTTCCACAGCAATAAACGCGGGTTTATTATGATGGCTGTTGAGGGCTTGTCGTAACGCTACCAACTCTTGCTCTCGCCCATAGAGTTTTGCCGGAATAAGCAGTTTCTCCGGCACATCATTTTGTCCTAACGCTGATAACGGAAAAGGGATGCCACAAACCATTGCTTGTTCGATGGCCTCTAAATCTTGTATTAAACAACGACCATTTTGATAGCGATCTTCTGGCGCTTTTGCCATTAACTTTGCTACCAGTGCTGACAACGATTCTGGTATTAATGGATTAATGCGGTCTAACGGCACTGGATGTCGTGCGATATGACAATGTATAAGCTCAGGTAAATCATGGGCGACAAAAGGCGGTTGACTGCTAAACAACTGATATAAGGTTGCTCCTAAGGCGTAATAGTCTGATCGATAATCAATGTTTCTATTGAGTCGACCGGTTTGCTCGGGAGATATATAGGTTAGGGTTCTATGCTGCTCCACCACCGTCCATTCATTGATATTGGATCCTTCAGGAAAAGCGGCACCGAAATCAATTAACTGCACTTGGTTCGTCTCTGGGTTCACAACGACATTGGCTGGATTAATATCGTTATGAATAATGTTCTGTTGATGGCAGGCATTAAGGCCTTGCGACAAGGAAATACTCCATCGTAATAAACGCAACATCCATGAATGATATACCGCTGGATCTTCTAGGGGCCAGCGATAATACTCCGCTCCGGTCGACTTTATCCATTCTTTAAAGGTAATACCCCCGACATCCTCCAACATAAGAGAGCGACCAGCACCTTCGCTTATTTCTTCAATCACTTTATTGACAGCAGGATGGTCTACTTTGTTTTGTGCAAGGCGGCTTGTTCGATATTGACCTATTAATGACTCATCAGGAACATCTTGCGCGGTAGATTTAATAATCACCCGTGTATCGTTATAAATACATCTCTGCACCCGCGTGACAGAGCTATCATACAACGTCTCTAAAATAACGATGTCATTAGACGGGCTCATGGATTTTCCCCATGAAAACCATCGGTATGATTTAGTTGAAAATAGAACGTCGCACCTTGACTCGGTTCACTTTTCGCCCAAACTCTTCCTCCGTGACGTTTTACGATTCGATACACTGTTGCCAAACCAATTCCCATACCTTCAAAATCTTTCACTTGATGAAGTCGGCGAAACGGCGCAAATAACTCATCGGCATTCGCCATATCAAAACCTACGCCATTGTCTCGCACATAAAATGCGTTTCCACGGTCCTTTGTCTCAGTTATACCGAAACCAATGATAGGTGAGATTACGCGATGGCTATACTTCCACGCATTATCAATCAGGTTGTCGATAACCTGTCGAATTAGCCGTAAATCCCCATCAGCAGTCAGGCCTTGTTGAACATTCACGACAACAGCATGCTCAGGCTCCATAGTACGTAACCAACGTATTTTATCCTCTACTAACGTCGATACATTTACCTCCTCCCATTGCAGGGTTGTTTGTGTCGAGCGTGACAGCGTTAACAATCCATCAATAATTTGTCCCATGGTTTTTGAAGCGCTTACTAATAGATTTACATATTCCTTACCCGTACCTCCCAACCCCCCTTCATAATCTTCAGCCAAAGCCCCGGTAAACCCAGAAATTGCCCGTAAAGGGGCTTTTAAGTCATGTGACACTGATGCCGTAAATGCTTGCAGCTCATCATTGGCGACCTCTAGCTCTTGCGTACGCTGCGTAACTTTTCGCTCTAATTCAACATTAAACAGTTGTCGCTCTTGGTATAACCGAGCATTTTCAATGGATACCGCAATTTGCGGCGCCAATGTGGCAATAAACTGCTGATCGCGCCGGAAAAATTCATTAGCCTGAGCGCTATGGGCTAATAACAATACACTTTGACATTGACCTTTGTACTGAATGGGATAACACATTAGGGGGTGTTTTTTTTCACCGTCATCAGTATGGCTTAACAACACCATTTCTTTGGACTTTACACATTCATCAATTAGGCTCATGGGAAGATCGAATGGAATACGCTTACTCTCGTCATAAACATCGCATAGCGTACTTCCATCATTATGATTAAAGCGAACCGCAACCTTAGGTTGGAAAACCCCATCAACACTTAACAGCAGTACACCTTGATTTGCAGCCGTATTTTCAACCACCATCTGCGTAATTTGTAATAACTGACTCTTGAGATCCAATTCCTCAGAAATTAATTTGGCAAATTTCAGTAAGGCTTTCTGACCGTATATATTGGCCGTTTCAATAGGGCCAGTGCTTTCATTAAAATATTGACTAAACTCTTCATACAAATCTTCTAACTTTAATACACACCCCCATCGTTGATAACCTTGCATCGCCTTTGTAATATGATACTTCGTGTAATCAGGCCGACTCTGCTCTTGCCAATAACGCGCATGCAATTCATGAGCTAATGCATACATATGAATAAATCCATTTTCTTTGGCATCTATTGCGGATTTTTTGTAATACTCCGTCGCACGAAAATCGTCGTTTAAACGATACATTTCTGCTTGAAACAACAGCCATTTATGACGAAAATTTGGTGGATATACACGATAACTCTTTTCAAAATCCTGTATTGATTCCTCAAACAGAGCACCTGAACTTACTCCGGTTTGCAAACAAGATATGGCATAGAAGAAACTATTGTCATCAACCAGAACCATACCTCTTAATCTATCAAAATTTTCTTTTTCAGTTCTATAATGATCAATAACACTAGCGTATTCGTGACGCCAGAAATGACGCTGCATCCTTAAATGATGATATGCACCTATTGCCGCCGATCCGGACAGTGCCATCCATTGCCTATCGGTAAATTCATCTCTTCGCAATAGGTTAGCAGACGATGGGTCTATAAGTTGTTCAATCAATCTTATGTGATATTTTCCCGCGGCAATTAACTCACCACAGGACAAAAAAAACTTTTGATATTCTATAGCTAATTGATAAATCTCATTCAATGGAACTCCAGCAGAGAACGAAACAACTATCTTATGTGAAATGCAAGCAACATATCCAATATACTCTCCATTCCTATAACTTATTAGGGCGCCCTCATTCAGTATAGAAATACAGCGCGACAAGTTATTGCTAAAACGCCCTGAATAAGCAGCCAAAGTTCCTAAAATAAGTCCTTTTCCTTCAAAATAGTCATTTTCTTTCAGAATAACCGTTGTCTGATCAGATATAACATCGTTAAATTGATAGCTGTTCAGCGCAATCACTTTGCTATTTAAAACAGCCAGTGTTTGCAACGATGACGTAGAAAATCCTGATACTAAAAAATCATTAATTCCGACCAAACCAAACCACTGCGCCCACCGATACTCCGCTTTTGTGCACAGAATAAACACCATATTTGCAGCCATCGACTGTACAAGTGACGAATATTTTTCATTGAAACAGGTGGCGATACTTAATTCCGATACAATTCTTTCCCCATCCAAAGAATTAAATTTTTCTCGTTGAAAGCTCAATGGTAAATCTATATCTTCATCAAACTTAGGCGCATCCACACCTAACAAACGAAAACAATTCAATGAAAAGTTGATTGCTCCATCAACATCTCCACGCATAAACGCTAATGGGACTTGCTTAGAAAAAGAAGTCGCTTGTAATACCGCATCAGAGTTCATCAACCGGTAACGATGAAAGCTTTCTCCCGCTAATTGAGTATCGGCAGTAAGATAGCCAAGCTCCCCTTGTAACAAGAGTAGCCGTCCCAAAAGGTCAATCTCATCAAAACCCATTATTTCTGCGATATGCAAAGCACACTGTATATATTGCAATGCAATATCGTTGGAGGTTTTTTCTTTTGCAGATAAAGCCCCTCCATAAAACATTCCAATTATTTTTTCTGCAATGGTTTCATCACGCAGCATGTCCGGATGCGCCCCCTTTTGCAGTGCAGCAAGTAGATGGGGTAATGGATCATTGCTAAATTGATTACCGTTATCCCCACATACCAATCCAATCACCCAGTGACGTTGTGAGACATCCTCTTTTGGTAATAGCTCATAATACGCCTGACGTATACGATCATGATTAAATGCGTAATATCCCTGCTGATCTGCAATGCGATGGATATACCCTTGCTTATACACCAATTTAAGGTGCATCTTTATTTCAGCAGTTGTTGTATTCGTTATCTTAGCCAACAAAGTTTCACTAAATCGTGTTCCAATACAGGCTGCCCACTGAAGCAGGTCTTGGGTATGAGGGTCTTGTTGATACAACCCATCAATTAGAAGTGCCACCACATTTCCTGACGTGGCAATTTGTTGTAATCGCTGTATATCCCAATCCCATCGTCCATGTTGATTATTGTAATACAGAGTTTTGTGACAAGAATGATGTGCTGCTTTTAAAAACTCATGAACAAACAGGGGATTCCCTAAGGTTTTATCTAACAAAATTTTTGCTAGCGTGCCTAAACGCGACTCTTCAATATGAAACGTTTCTAAAAGTAATTTGGCTATTTGTTCGAAGTCCAAATTAGCCAAGTTGATGATTTCTGAAACTACACCACTATCTTCAACCGCCTTTTTCATCACGCTATATGGGTGACCGGCATCGACCTCTTCTGAACGACAGCTCACCATCACAGTAATGCGCGGGTGGTTGGCGCTAATTAGTGCTTCTAGCAATGCAATACTCGGCCCATCACACCATTGTATGTCATCAATAAAGAGAAGAACGGGGTCCAATGTACTGAGGTGCTGCAAATATATTGACGTATGAAATTTAAGCTGAATATCGGCATTATACAGAGGCGGTTTTTCCGGAAATTCTGCTGTTTCAAATACTGCAATCAATTCCGGGCAAATACTTATCAAGGTATGAGGGTTGTGATTCAACGCTTCTAATAACGTCAATCGCCATGGGACAAATTGGTCATCAGGCAATGCCAATAAGGTGTCAACACTTTTGGCCAATGCTTGTGATAACGCACTATGAGGTTTCTTATTATACGCATCACTTTTACCCGTCAGTAATTGCCCTAAAAAATCAATGTCCTGTAAAATTGCCTCGGTAATTAAGGTTGTTTTTCCACCACCAGCTTCACCCTCGACAGAAATGAGCGCAGGTTTATCATGATGGTTATTAAGGGCCTTTCGTAATGTTGCCAACTCTTGCTCTCGCCCATAGAGTTTTTCCGGAATAAGTAGTTGCTCCGGCACATCATTTTTTCCTAACGCTGATACCGGAAAAGGGATGCCACAAACTAATGCGTGTTCGATAGCGTCTAAATCTTGTATTAAACAACGACCATTTTGATAGCGGTCTTCTGGCGCTTTTGCCATTAATTTTGCTACTAGGGCTGACAACGATTCTGGTATTAAAGGATTAATGCGGTCTAACGGCACTGGATGTCGTGCAATATGGCAATGTATAAGTTCAGGTAAATCATGGGCGATAAAAGGTGGCTGACTGCTCAACAAATGATATAACGTTGCTCCTAAGGCGTAATAGTCTGAACGATAATCAATATTTCTATTGAGTCGACCAGTTTGCTCGGGAGATATATAGGTCAGGGTTTTATTCTGCTCCACCACCGTCCTTTCATTGATATTGGATCCATCAGGAAAAGCGGCGCCAAAATCAATTAACTGCACTTGATTCGTCTCTGGATTCACAATGACATTGGCAGGATTAATATCATTATGAATGATATTTTTCTGATGGCAGGCACTGATGCCCTCGGCTAATTGAATACTCCAACGTAATAAACGCAGTACCCACGGATAAAACAACGCAGGGTCTTCTAACGGCCACTGAGGATATTCTGCTTTAATCGCATCCACCCAAGCTTTGACCGTAACACCCCCAATATCCTCCAAAATAAGCGACCGACCTGCACCATCCTGCATTTCTTTGATCACCCGGTTGACTGCGGGATGATCAACTTTATTTTGTGCGAGAAAACTGGTGCTGTATTGCCTTACTAATGACTCATCAGGTATCTCTTGTGCTGTACTTTTGATGATGACGGGAATATTTTGTTTATATACCCCGCGTTGCACTCGTGTAACAGCGCTGTCATACAACAGTTCTTTGATGACAAGGTCATCACGGGAGAGTGTCAAGGATGCTTGCTCTGATTCTCACCATCCCGGTGGTTAGCATTAGAGGTTAAGGTATTAAGGGCTAACGTATTGGGATCTAGCGCATTATCGTCAGCTTGACTCAACGTAAAATAAAATGTTGCGCCTTTTCCTGCTTCACTTTTCACCCAAATCTCACCCCCGTGACGTTTTATAATACGTGATACTGTTGCCAACCCAATACCCGTGCCTTCAAACTCACTGGCGGTATGAAAGCGTCGGAAGGGCTTAAACAAATCGCCAGCATTTGCGGCGTCAAAACCCGCCCCATTATCACGAACAAAATACGTATTAGGATTACGCTCCGTTTTCTGTTGACCAAACTCAATCTGTGCTTGAGGGTTTTTATGGCTGTACTTCCACGCGTTGGATAATAAATTATCAATCACCTGGTGTAATAACTGGACATCACCATGGGTTATGCAGTTTTCTTGTATATTAATAACCACGATACGATTTGGCTCTAGGTTACGTAGCCAACGCACCTTTTCATTAACCAGTTCTGACAAATCGACTTCATCCCACTGTAGTGAGCTTTGAGTGGACTGAGACAACATTAATAACCCATCGATAATATGCCCCATTCGCTCAGACGCATCACAAACATGTTGAATGTAATCCATTCCTTCTTCCGGTAACTCATCCGCACAATCCTCTTTTAATGCAAGGCTTAATCCAGAAATTGCTCGTAATGGTGCTTTCAAGTCATGGGATACAGAAGAGCTAAATGCCTGCAATTCTTCATTGGCCGCTTTTAGTTCTTCTGTTCGGTGGCCAATGGTGTGTTCCAAATCATTATTAAGCTGTGTGAGCTGTTGGTACAATATTGCATTTTCTATCGACACGGAAAATTGTGGGGCTAACGTGGTCATAAACTGGATATGTTGTTGAGTAAATACAGACGATACTGCGTTATTAACCAAAACAAAAATAGCGCGTGCATTGTCTTTATGAATAATGGGAAAACAAATTAAAGATTTTACTTTTTGGTTTTTAAAATAGTCATCTCCAACAAAACGACTATCTTCTTGGGCATCATCCAATAACACAGGTTTTTTGGTTTGTGCACAATAATTAATAATATCTTTTGGCAATAAAACGGGAGGGGAATCGCTTTCGGTCTCCTGCACTTCCGTGACATGAATACCATCACTACTTGTCTCTGCTTGTGCATGGAGCTGGTAGTCATTATTTTGCTTTAGCAGTAAAAAACCCTGCTCTGCACCAACATTTTCTAACACCACACGAATAATCTGTAACATCAAGGCGCTTAAGTCTATTTCTTCTGCAATCGCATTAGCGACCTTCAAATAACTAATATTGTCTAGGGCATTGCTACCTCGGCGCGTAGACTTTGTTGATGTGCTGGTCAGTTCGGAAGGCGTCATTGACAAATTATCTAGGGACGAATCATTCGTGCCCCCTTGCCGAAACGATAACGAATGACCGTGTATCGATTCCATTAACTGTACCTTGTCATCATTTCCGTATTTTGAGTATCCCTGTACTGCATTTGCAAAATGTAAATGGGCATATTCCATGCGGCCTTTACTTTTCCAGTAAACACCTTGTAACTCTTGCGCCAAGGCATAAACACCTAGTTCACCGTTCGCTTTTGCCGTTTCTGCAGCCAGGTAGTAGGTGGCGGGGGCATTGGGCTTTTGCGCAACACGCTCTAACTCTGCCTGAACTAATTGCTCACAAGGCGAGAATTGCTTAGGATTTGATACTGCGATAGCCGTTAAGTGGTCAAGTTTTTTCTGCAACCCGGTGTGACTAAATACGGCTTTTGGGTCTACTTGTAATGTCGCAATCAATGTCATCCACTGATACTGGTCACGGCCAAAAGGATCCGCCAACCCTTCTAGGACAGAATCAATAACATCGCTGCCAATTTCTTCCCGATAATCACATAGCGCGTGATATTGATTATGCCAAAAAAAACCAGATACGGTATCGAAGGCTATCTCGGCTGTCAGAGTCTCTGCATTTTTGCTCATTCACACACCAAGTTGATTAACATTCATTCATTTCCATCTATTATTTAGTGATATTTGATCAAACCACGATTATGAGTATAGTTAAAGGATTGTCTTTATTGCATTATCATTAATGAGGTGCTGTTTCAGACATTGGTTTATCCAATATAATAATAAAACAAAGGGGGTTTATTTGAGAGTTACTGGGTTCTGTCGTCAGTTTTACAGGTCGGTCAATGTGATCGCTGTACTTGTCGTATTAACACAACCAGTTGTCGCAGATAGCTTTGTTAATTGGTACTCCTCCCCCATATCTCAATCACCACCCTCACCAACATCCGCCTCCTGGAAATTTTCTCACCCAGCTCCCCCCGTATCGCCCTTAATACCAATAATGCGTCAAGGCTGGGACTTACTTGTGCGCCGAAGCCACGGTAAATTTACGTACAAAGAATACGGCGGCGGTGTGTTACATGGTCAACTTGAGGCATTTCGAGCTTTACGTAGAGGCATAAGTGATTACGCAATATGTTATGGCGCATTAGAAGCCAATGGATTTGAATATACCAAAGCATTAACGCAATATGGAGTTGCTGCCCAAAATCCTTTGGTGACCACCCGTATTTTGGCAGAATTGGCCCCCCGCTATTTTACTCCCGAGTTTGAAGCGAAAGGGGTGTATTACGGTGCATCAGTAGCGTCTGCCCCTTCCAGAATTCTTACCAAAAAACCCGTACGCAATATCAATGATTTAAAGGGCTTAAAGCTAATTACCCACGGCATCCCTGCTGAAACCGCTAAATATTATGGCTACACCCCGATCAACATTTCCTTCACCGAAACCTATACCGCCTTACAACAAGGCATTGTGGATGGCGTTATCGGTGTTGACCCTGCCTTTATCGCATTTAAGCTCTATGAACAGGCTAGCTACCTAACGCTGGTGGATATAGCTAGCGGTGCAGTGGACCTTTGTATTAACCGCAAGAGTTTTGACCGCTTATCCCCCCAGAATAAAGCCACGTTATACAGCATTCAGCAGCCTCTGATGATGGTGATTGCAAAAAAAGCCGTTAGCGATCTGTCCAAAAGGGCAAATGCGATTTATACCAAACATGGCGTTGAACTTATCATTCCCTCCCCAGAAGAAATGAAGCAATGGAATAACATTGGCCTTGCATCACAAGCCCCTTGGGTATCATCTTGCAAAGAACAAGGTAAAGACTGCGAGGCTCTCTTAAAAGACATTGAGCAGTTAAAACAAAAATATAACAATTATACGGATGACGCGTTAATGGATTTAGCGATACAAAAACCGGTTACAGGAATAATTTCTACCTACAATCCATGAGCATCATTCAATCATTAGTGCGAAAAATGAACGCCCTATCTAGACTTCTAGAGCTGACGGCAAGCACCCTGTTGTTACCTAGCATTGTGTTACTGGTCGCCGTTGATGTGGGCATTCGCTCTTCGGGTATAGGCGCCCTTTCATGGTCCCATGAACTATTGGGAATGTTATTGTTGGTTTTTTTCCTCATGGGCCTACCCTATTGCGCACAACGTAATGAGCTGATTTATGTGGATTTATTTGCTCGATTTTTCCCTATCGCGATAAGGGCCTGGATACGCCGACTATCCAATTTATTAAGTGCCAGTATCGGGGGGCTTCTTTGTTATCAGGCAACCATTACCGGGCAAGATATGTTGGCTTATGATGATGGCATGGTCACGTTACCCGTTCCTCTTTGGCCCTTCGCTTATATGGTGGCGGCTCTTGCTGCAGTATGGGCAATCGATCAACTAGGCCAGATGTTTATGCCGGGCTCTGATTTAGGCTCTGATACTGCCTCTAATCTAGGCTCTGACCTGGACGCAGACCAATGATCGATCCGTTTTCTCTTGGTCTGCTTATCCTCGCGGTAATGCTGTTGGCGGTCATTATTGGCATCCCGATACCTATTGCTGTGATCACATCCGCCATTATTGGCTTAACGTTATCCGAAAATTTAGATTTTGCTGGCAATCAGCTCAGCATGGTGGTGTGGGAAGTGGGTACCGGTTATCTGCTATTAAACCTTCCGCTGTTTTTACTCATGGGGCAGCTAGCGTATCGATCAGGGTTTGCTGCGGATTTATTTGCGGTAATGTACCGCTGGATTGGCCGGTTGCCTGGCGGCATCAACCTTTCAACCGTCTATACCGCCACGGGGTTTGGCGCCGTTACCGGCTCTAGCTTGGCGACGGTGTCCACCATTGGTCATGTGGCTATGCCGGAGGTAAAACGCTATGGCTATGACGAGGGATTTTCTGCCGGTTGTGTGGCCTCTGCATCGGTCATTGCGATTTTAATTCCTCCCAGTTTGCCCATGGTGTTTTATGGTATTTGGTCAGAAACATCCATCGGTGCGCTATTTTTGGCGGGGGTGGTGCCAGGTTTGTTATTGGCCTTAGGGTTTAGTTTGTACATCGGCATTCGTTGTTGGTTAAACCCTGAATTAGGCCCACCTGCCGCTGCTAGCAGCATAGAGGAGCGACTCGCAATATTACCCAAATTACTTCCCACGCTGATCATTATCGCCGTGGTCTTTGGGGGCATTTATAGTGGCACCTTCTCTCCAACGGAGTCTGCCGCTGCGGGCAGCACCGCGATTATGGTCATGGCGCTTGTGATGGGGCGCGTTCGATGGGCATGGGTTAAGGATGCGTTCATTGAAACCGGTCGATTGTGTACGACCATGTTTATGGTATTTGTCGGCGGCATGCTGGTGAGTCGATTTTTGGTACAAGTAGATTTTACCGACACGATTATTCAGCAGGTGAATCAATGGTTTACTTCGCCTGCCAGTTTTTTACTGGCATTAATGGTGATGTACGTGGTTCTTGGCGCCATTCTCGATTCTTACGGCATGATGGTATTAACCTTGCCGTTTGTTTTACCTGCAGTGAATACCATGGGTATTGATACTGTTGTCTTTGGCGTGTTTTTGACACTGATGATTGAGATATCATTAATCACTCCGCCTATTGGGCTTAACGTGTTTATTATGCAAAAAGTCACGCCAGATATTCCCTTGTGGGAAATTTTTAACGGCTGTGCTCCTTTTGTGGTTATTAGTGCCTTGATGGTGTTATTGATTATATTTTTCCCAGAGTTAGTGTTGTTTTTACCAAACACGTTATCACCCTAGCTTTAGCGCTATAACGCTGTTTCTGACATGCATCACACCTCCAAAGAAAACCCGGTGTTTTTTCAGGTTGTTGCTATACTTTTTTGGTATTGCTCACAATAAAAATCAGGTGGTCACTTCCATGAGTCGTCTCTCGTCCTTATTTCCCCTTTGTTTGTTATCTGTTGCTGTATCCGTTGCTCACGCAGAATCGAAGTCCGTTGAAGATTCTGAAAAGACCATGGAGGAGGTTGTTGTGACTGCGACACATACTGGCGAAACCAATTTACAGGAAACACCGATCGCGATAACGGTGCATTCTGAAGAAGACATGGATCAACATGGTATTGAGAAT
>CAJXZM010000076.1 GCA_913063125.1 uncultured Gammaproteobacteria bacterium
ATATATTCATATGGTGATCATGGCCATTGGGAATGCGGAGACGTGGGAGGGTTTCTTTATAGTGCAACTCGAGGAGGCCCAGCGGTGCTGGATTGCCCTTGTGATAGCCCGTACTAGAGGAAAATCTATTATTTACTCATTGATTTAAAAAGGCTCTTCTCGATCTGGCAATTAACATTTTTGAGGTGGTTAGGGGCAACATTTTGTACCCTGTAAAAACAAGTATAAATGACAAATTTAAAAATATGGTAGTCGTAATGTATGAATAATCCTTATAAGCCACCTGTAGCCGATATGGATGAGACTGGGAACTTGGTTTCTGTCAATAAAATATGGTGGAAAATCGTGTTATTTGTGTTTGTACCTCTCGAGGTATGGGGTGAGTACGAATCTTTTGCTGTGAATGAATATGATCAGAGTTTGATATGGCGAGTTGTATCATTGCTTATTTATTTGGTGTTTTATGTGGCTCTTGTTGGACTGGCTTTTGATAAAAAAATATTAAATCCAATGTTTTGGATTTCGTTTTTTCCGGTTATCATTTTGAATGATATAGGTGAATTATATTTGGTGTTTTCAGTATTTGATGAAGAATTGATGGCAACTATTATTACCATTGCTGTGATTTTTCCTATATTGATAATTCCTTGGTATGCAGTGTACAAATATTATAGAGTTCTTAAATTTAACAGATAAAAATAGGGAGAGTTAAATAGTGTCTAGACGTATTCTGGCGGAAGACCGTATTAATAAAGACATTCGAGCCCGTATTGTGGGTTTTGGCGAAAAGGTTGTTGATGAAGTTGATGATTGCGTAAAGCAACAACGGGTTGTTATTGTTGGCATGGCAATGGCGGTGAGTGTTAAGCAAGCCAAGTCGTATATGGATTCTATTAAAGAACCTTATGCTTATCTGGAGTACGGTAGCTATCTTTCCGGGTGGCGAGAACGTACAGCAATAAAGCTTTGGAGCGGGTGGACGACATTTCCATTGGTTTTTGTTAATGGGGATCTTATCGGTGGTGCTTCAGATCTAAAACGCTATATTTCTGCTGGCGGATTTGGCGGTGGTGAATGATGATAATATTTATTCTTTGATATCTAACACAAGCGTCTGATATTTCTCCCAATAGTGATGTTTATTTGATGGTGATATAAACCACGATTTATTTAGATCTCGAAGTTTACCAGTGTCCCGGGTATCAATGAGTATTTTATTTATCTTGGTAATGACACCTCTTCCCCAGGGGGTGTCTGGACATTCTACTGTGCCACGAATGAATTCTTTTTTGTTTTCAATCATTGGGATTTCAATAAAGTCACTCATATTTGCACCTATTTTATTCACGGCAAATTTCATCACAAAATTATATTCAATAAAATAGTCTATTCGCTTTCGGTGTAACATTTTGACTAAACCATCAACAAGGTCTTGGCCTGATCGTCTAAATAAATGAGCATCACTTTCATGAGACTTTAAAATAGGTGTGAGTATCGGCCCAAATTCGAGGTCAGCCCTAACACCCAAGATAAGTTTGGGGTTATTGAGGAGTGAGGTGAGAGATGCTTCTTGTAGCGATGGGAATTTACCCTTGTTATCTTTATGTATATAGATGTTATGCCCGGAAACCATTGCGATGGGGATTGAGGTTACACCATAATTGGCCTCTTCCTCATAAACATTGGTGGGATAGCAGCCCTCTTCACCGCGTTCTATGTATTTTAGAAGTCTAGAATAGGGCAGAAAGGTACGTTCGTGTCGATAGTCGGACAGTTCATGTTCTAGAATATCAATGATTTGCTCAGCATACCCCTGACCTTTTCTAGGGCCATCTAAAATGAATGCAGGAGGCCAGTTGGTGATATACCATGTTAACAACGGTTTATCGTCCGCCAGAGCATTAGTCGATATAACAAATAATAAGGCAAGGACTACTCGCACTTAGCTTTACTTCCTACAGGTGAAGAGGATTTCCAGTATAGATTGCCTAATATGGGGTGTCTATTAATTGATGTAGTAAGACAATTGGATGTTGATCGACCAGGGGGGGGATAAAGTCATAAAGGGGCTGATACGTTATTGCAAAAACTTAGTCAGTATAGTTGCAGGGTAGGAGGGGCACTAATTGCCTTGCATTCGATTCCGTTGAGTTGGTTAAGCACAAAATGGGGCAAGCCTCATTTTGTGCTTACTTTAATTATCCTTGCTGACGCTTTCTCGCTAATGAGAAACCAAACATGCCAAGACCAAAGAGTAGTATAGAGCTTGGTTCGGGCACTTCGGTAAACGTTAGGTTGAAATCCCAATGATGCGAATTCATATCGTCTGATTGAATCCATGCAGATCCACCAAATTCATTTTCATCTTTTGCATTTGCGCCTTCACCAAACTGAAAAGCATAATTGCCTACGAATCTGTCAATATCATATTCGGTGCCGTCAATATCAATGGTTCCCATTACACCACTAAAGAAGTCCATGGTGGCCGCGTCATAAGCAGCTCCACCTTCTTGCTTGTAAGTGCCCCAGGTATCGTTAAAACCTGAAAAAGTTAGGTATATATCGGCACTAATACTTTGTGGGTTTAGCGCTGTTGCATCCAATATTGCAGTCCAATTGGCGCTATCTGCATCATCATTATTCAGTGTAAACGTACCATCAATGGAAAAGTAGTTTGAGCAGCTACCGCCTGAAATGTCGCTGTTAGTCCATAATCCGTGAGCGGCCCCTGTACAGTTAACTTTCGATGTATTGGTTACACCGTAAATAACGGAGGCTTGAGAAGAAAGAGCAATAAGGCTGCATGCAAGTAATAGCACTGACTTAAAAAAGATTTTCATATGATTTCGCCCGGACCGTGAATAGTAGTTGAAAGAGTGCATTATTCACGCCACTATTTATTGCCATATTAAACAAGATGTTATGTCTAGCCGTGTATTTGTATGTAAAATATATCGACTTTTTTTGAGCAGTTAGGGCCGCTACAGTTTGGAAAGGAGGCCGAAATGAAATTATGACTGATATTGTAAGAGCGAGCGAGTATGTGTTTGGGGACTAAAATGTCGAAAATGGTTGCCTTAAAAAATTGGATTCCTGAGGTGTAGAATCTCGGCCAAGTATTTTATTTCTATGAGGGAAACGACCAAATTTCTTTATAATTTGTCGGTGCCGAAGGGCGCCTATATATTCCATTGTAAGAATGGGCTTAGATAAATAGTTAGCGTCCTTTATCGCTTTTTTATATAAAGACACGCATTTGTCTTGTAGCGATAAATCTTCTTTGTGCATAAGAGGCAAATAGAAAAAATGCTTGGTTACCGCATCAAATAGGTTGTCATCACTAATCTCTAGTGCGTTAGCAGCCAATTCAAAAACTTTTTTATCTTGAGTAAATGCCTTTGCGGTTCCTCGATGGATATTTCTTGGAAATTGATCAAGTAATATAATCAGTGCCAGTCGTCCAATAGGGTGTGCGCCCCAAGAATCATATTTTCCATTGCTGGCATTTTCAAGATCAGCACCAAATTTGGTTCGGATTTCATTGTCTGCTTTTTGGAAAAAATCAAAAAAGTGCCCTCCCCAATAAGGAAGCCTAGCAATAGAAAGTCTCATTTCCTTTAGACCAAACCGTTTGTCGGGGATTCTGCCAAACCAAAATATCAAGATTGCTTCAATCCTTTGTTGGTCAACGGTTTTTGGTGTCGTTATATTATCTAGCATCAGAATGGCTCCCTGTTAACACTTTGATAGGCATCGAAGTATTGTTTGTACAGTATGTGATTGTTAAATCAATGTCAAACTACAGAATTGTCATGTCGGATATCATTAATTTGAATAACCCTATAATGCTTCGATCTTACCTGGTCGAAATAAGCTCAGGTATAGTGGGTTTAAGAGAGGATGGCAATGGGTTCTAGGGATTTGCATAATATGTGATAGTAAGGTGTGATTATGAAAGGTGCTTCTTTAACGTTTAAATCTGTGGGTAATATTTTATTAATCATTGCATTAGCAACAGTTGCTCAGGCTGAAGAGATTTCTAAAGGTTCTACGAGAAAACCTGTTTTTGATCACTGGACGATAGAGCGTATTAACGAGGCAACCCCTCGAGATCTAGTGATAGATCATAGAGGGTTGGGGTATTTAAAAGGAAAAGGCGGTAATTTGAAGCCCCATGGCCATCAGATTGAAGCAATTAATACCACGGCTACTACATCGGCAGTTAAGCCAGCAGCTAGGCCATCATCTGATGCCGATATATCGCCTCCTACCATTACTAACATGGATCCCGCGCAAGGTAGTGTATTTGACGCAGCCTATACCTTTTCGGCAGTTGTTACCGATGCAAGTGGACTTAAATCTGTCGTGTTTGTAGTTGAGTATCCTGATGGCGTGACAACGCAGAGCTTTAATCCATCACGTAGCGGAGATGTGTGGGCAGTGAGTCTGCAAGGCTTCGCCGATGGTGATTGGAGTTGGTGGGTAGTTGCAAAAGACAAGGCGGCAAAAGGTGGCAACACGGCTACCTCTGTAGTTGTAGATTTCACTGTGGGCGTTAGTGGAAGCGGTACTGGAAATGGCACAGACTCCGGTACGATTATCAATGGTGCGTGGAGCTTTGATGGAGCGGTGCAAACCGCGGCAGGTAGAATCTATTTCGAAATGCCAAATAATCCTAAATGGAAACGTTGGGCTGGCTATGTTTGTTCCGGTACGGTTGTTGTTGATGGTGTTACTGGACGATCTATTATTCTTACGGCGGCGCATTGTGTTTACGATGAAGTTAACAATGCGTTTGCACGTAATGTAATGTTTATTCCTAATCAGGCGGGTACCACTGGTTCGGAAACGGATTTGAATTGTGATAATGATCCTGTGGGCTGCTGGACTGCCTCTTATGGTGTTGTGGATACCGAATGGGCAAATCGAACGTTTCCAGATAACGTTAAATGGGATTATGCATTTTATGTGGTAGATGATAATGACGTCAATGCCTATGAAGGTAATGGTATTCTTGGTGATGTTTTAGATGTCGCAACAAGTCCCTTAATGATGCAATTTTCATCTCCCTCCGTTGATGATGGTGATGTTGGGGAATTTAGCCTTGATTTCACCCATGCGCTTGGTTACTCCTACAGTGACGATCCAAATTTCATGTATTGTGCTGAAGACCTAACAATGGAAAGTGCTGTAAATTGGTGGCTACCAAGTTGTGGGTTGTCTGGTGGCGCTTCGGGTGGTCCTTGGGTTCAACCTATGTCTGAGGGGACGGGTGATGGGCCCATTATTTCTGTTAATTCTTGGGGGTATACCACATCACCAGGAATGGCAGGGCCGAGATTTGATGATACTTCAACATCCTGTGTGTTCTCTTATGCGGTGTTGGAAGCGGAGCCTGAGTCATCGGCCCCAGGAACTGCTGGCGTAGTACTTACTTGTCCTTAGCCATAATTTTTATTGTTATTTTTGCGCATTAATGGAAAGTTTGGATGCATAAGCGCTTAGCGTTTTCCCTGCTGCTTTTTTAAAGGCTCTGCTGAAATTGGCTTGGGTATATAGACTTGAAAACAATGAGTCAACAAGTAGGTGTTCAAATGCAGGGCTGACAGTGGTGTTCATTGATACTGAAATGCGGTTTTTTTTAGATTAGATGTATCGAAATATTAGGAGTCTTAATCTCAAAAAAATCGCAAGTTTATGTTGGTAACTATGATTCTGAATTTCATCCGTGGAATCGGAGTGACCGTCAGTTATTTGAACCATGGATTAAAAAGCATAAAGAGGGTGGGGAGGTATTGTGTCTGGATTTTGAAAAAATAACCCCTTCCAAGAAATATCCATTATCGGAGGGGGCGTCATAGTGGAGATTTTTTGTAGCCCTATTGCCATAAAAAAGCAGATACTTTGGCATCATACATAAATTCATCGAATACGTTGATGGCTGTAGCATTTGATGATATCGCTGCACCAAAACAAACATGCAGTGGTAGAAGGTGCTCTTCTCTCGGGTGGCTAAAGAGGGCTTTTGGTGCCTTTTTCCACTGGATTAATGCGTCTTCTTTTTGTTGTATGCTCAGTGAATTTGATGTGATGACGTGGTTTAACCAAGTATCAAAAAGCTGGCTTTTATGGGCAACCTCTTCGCTGTCGAGTTGTAAGGCATTCATATTGTGAAAGGAAAAGCCGGAACCAACAATAAGAACACCTTGCTCTCTTAATTTACCTATCGCTTTTCCAATATCAATATGATGCTGAGGATCAAGTGTATTTACCAACGATAATTGTACAACGGGTATATTTGCTAAAGGATACATCAGTGTTAACGGTACAAAGGTGCCGTGGTCCAAGCCACGTGTTGCATTGGTGGAAGCCGAAAGCCCATAGTTGTTGATTAACTGGGTTACGTGTTGGGCCAGCTCTGGATTGCCAGGCGCGGGGTAAGTCAGTTTGTAGCTCTCTGCTGGGAATCCAGAGTAGTCGTAGATAACGTCAGGGTTGTCAGCGCTGGTTGTTGTTGCAATATCTGCCTCCCAATGAGCACTGATAACTAATATGGCCTTTGGTTGGCCAAGTTTGGAGCCAATGTTTTTAAGGAAGTGAATCAACGAACGGTGATTGGGTTCGTTTAGTAAAGGCATTGGCCCCCCTCCGTGGGGGACAAAAATGATTGGAGTTGTGATGCCAGACATAATCGTGCCTTTTTTCATGTGTGTTAAGCGCTAACGCTAGAGAACCAGACACTATCATTTTTACGGGCGGATATAACCGTAATTGCCATTAGTGCTAACACTAATGCGGGAACCGCTGCTGATAATGGCGTAAAAAACACGTGGAACCCTATGGCTCCTAACATAATGGCAAGTATCCCAGTAGCGGCTGTGGCACTTAAACGAGGGACCAACAAGCCGATAGCGCCGCTAAGTTCACATAGGCCGATAAAATAGCCAAACCATTCAGGTAGCCCCATAAGTTTGAAGGATTGATGCAACATATCGACGCCCATTAGTTTACCTACACCCGCCGCACCTATAGGTAGGGCCAATAGAATAACCGCTATCCAAGTACCAATCGCTTTTTTATCTTTCATTGTGTTTGCCTCTTTAATTTAGTGAGTGTACTGAGTTGAGATGGGTTAAGAAGAATTGAGACCAGTATCTATGGAGAGTAACTTAATATATATTGAATGATTATTAACAACATATTAAGGTTTGGTTAATGTGTTGCGAAGTGAATATACCTAATGACATTAGACCAGTTGAAAATGCTCAAGCTTGTAGCGGAGCTGGGTACCTTGAAGGCAGCAAGCGATGTGTTGTTTAAGAGCCAACCTGCGATCAGCCAGGGCCTCAAGCAGCTGGAGACCCAGCTTGGTGTGCGCTTGTTTAGTCGTCAGGGTTATCGGCTTGAACTCACCGATCAAGGTCGGCAAATTTATCTACGAACTTTGCGATTGCTAAATGAGGCCAGTGAGATTCAGCAGCTATCAGCACATTTGGCAAAAGGTGTTGAGGCGAGTGTAACCTTGGCATTCGAGGCGTCTTTTGATTTAACACGGGTTTTGCCCATGTTAGAGGTTACTCAAGGGGAGTTTCCAGATACCTCCATAATCCTTAAGCAGGAGTATATGTCAGGAGCCTTTGAAGCTGTTCTTCAAGGTGCTGCAGAATTGGCGATTATCGCAAGTAGCCATTATTTTATCGAAGCAGAAGCCATCGAAAGTATTCGGTTATATCGGGGCGCATTAGTATCCGTTGCAGCGCCTCGATTGTTGACCCGTCACCCGAACTTGATTGGTGTTGAGGAGTTGCGCAACGAATATCAAATAGTTGTGCAAGATTCGGGTCAAGCAACCAAGGGCAAGGAGATGGGCGTGCAGCAAGGCCAACGCCGTTGGTATGTGAACGATTTTAGTACGAAGAAAACGCTGATATTAAGTGGGATGGGGTGGGGCAAGTTGCCGGATAATTTAATTGCGGATGAGTTAACAAGTGGCATGCTGTGTCGGTTGCAACTTAATGATGTTCTCAATGAGATAGAAGTGGATTATTTCGCGATCAAAGAAAAAAATAAAATCTTAGGTCCGGTGGCAACTAGGTTGTGGGAACATTTTTTGTCACTCAACCAATAGTTGTTTTGTGGGTTTCTCTGCCGCGGGTACTTTGTAGCCCACGACATTAAACGCCATGATTATTTGAATTAGATATCATTCTCATGTTGTGCGATGCAGCTGTGGATTTTCTTTATATTGACAGTCCATGTTTCTAACATTGCATCTTTGTTGGGGCCATTAAATGATGGTGTTAATACATCAAATAAGGCTTGGTACATACCACCAAATATATTGCTTGGCACTCCAATAAGCCGGTGGTGCGATAACATATCCTTTATCGTAAGCAATGCGGATTTAGGATTGTCTCCAAATAACATGAAATTTTCAAGAATTTCTTGCATCATGTAACTTTCCCACTCGCTATTGCTATCGCGAAAATTTTCTAACTCTGGAAAACGTTTGTACATGATGTCGAATACAGCCCGCGTTGGGTCACCAAATTTTTCGACAATATGTTCGAGTGACTGGTTTATGATTTCTTCCTGTAACATAATCGATGGCCTTTAAATTAAATTTAATAAGTGTGCTGATCAATTTTACAGGGATGTGAAACAAAAAAATTGTTCTACATCAACTCATCTTTTCTATTCAGGTATTGTTCTTGGTTTTTAGCCGTTTTTAGGTGTGCTTTGTGCCGTTGATGTGTTTGTAAATTGTCGAATAACGTCAGCCGTTTGCATCGGCGCTTCGATCATTGGCGCGTGGCCAATATTTTCGAATATATGTATTTTTGAATTTGGGATGAGTGATTTAAAGATGGGCGCGTTCCCTGCACTCAGTACTCTGTCATGCCTTCCCCAGGCAACAAGTGTGGGTGCTTTTATTCGAGTTAGTTCGTTTTTAAAATCGTAATTATGTTCAGATTCAAAAATATCGATCCAAATCTTTTTGTTTGCTTCAAGTCGCCCTACCATTTTTTCTGCCGACACCGCGGTAATAGGGAATGGAGAAAAAGGGGCGTTCTCCATGACAAAATCCACTAGAAAAGGGAAGTCATCAACGCTCTTGGGAATGAGAGGGTTTTCGCCTTTGCTGAGGTATTCATCATATTCACTTTTTACATCATTGATAAAACCTGGATCGAGTAATATAGCGCTTAAAATATCGTCTGGATATGTTGCAGCATATAGCGCAGTTATGGCACCCCCCATAGAGTTTCCAGCAAGATGAAAGGGTTTATCTGAAATGGAGTTCATAAAGGTGTGAAGGGTCTTTACTTGAAGATCTATATCGTAATTTCTATTCAAATCAATAGTGCTCTCGCCATGACCCGGCAGGTCAAGGGTGATGATATGAAAGTCATCTTTTAGCAAGGCCGACAGTAGTAGCCAGTTTTCTTTATATGCGCCAAAACCATGAACAAATACCAGGGTGGGCTTTTTCCCCCGTTGGTCATTCTCTAGATAAGAAATATCAACACCGTCAACCTGAGCATGTTTTTTAACCGTATTGGCTTCCGTCGCCAAATGATCCATTGCTGCCTGGTAAATGTCATAGCGGTAGTACATTCCACCAACATAGATGCCGGCGCTAGCAATAACGACGATTAAACACAGTGGTAGCAGTAGCTTTTTCATGGTAGAAATCCAGTGAGGTCGTGACACGAGGTATAGATGTTACCTTAATAGTTATAAGGTTTTTGCGGCGATTGTGCATACCCTAAATGGAGTATGGCGGTCCGGTTGTTCATCTATACCTGGTATAAACCGACTGCTATGATCTTAAGCGTATGTCTATAAGCGCATGAACATAAGATAATAGAGAGGTAACCGTGCCAGATTCAATCCCCCCCAAGAAACCATTTGCAGATCGGTTGAAGGATATAGAGCCCTTCCGGGTAGTGGAAGTGCTTACGCGTGCGAAACAGCTTGAGCAAGAAGGGCGGGACATCGTGCATATGGAGGCTGGTGAGCCCGATTTCGATACAGCATCCCCTATTGTTGAAGCAGCTCAAGCAGCGCTAGCGCGAGGTGACACTCATTATACTCAAGCGGCTGGCATACCGGCGTTGCGTGAGGCGATATCTCGTCACTATAAAAAAGATTACGGTTTAGACATTGGGCCAGAGAGAATTATGGTGACCTCCGGCGCATCGGGCGCATTGTTGCTGATCGCTGGGTTATTGATTAACCCGGGCGACAGCATGCTAATGGCTGATCCAGGTTACCCCTGTAATCGCCACTTTTTACGGCTGGTTGAAGGGAGAGGGCAGTTGATTCCCGTTGGCCCTGAAGATCGGTATCAACTAACTGCTCCTGTTGCAGAAGACAACTGGGAACCGAGCACGGTAGGTATTATGGTGGCGTCTCCCGCCAATCCCACGGGAGAGATATTGAGCAAGCAAGAGCTGAGGGACCTTTATCACTTGTGTGAACGCAAAGGAGGGCATTTGGTTGTGGATGAGATTTATCACGGTCTCACATACGGAGACGATGCACCGTCCATTTTGGAAATAACCGATCAGGTATTTGTGATGAATAGTTTTTCCAAATACTTTGGTATGACCGGGTGGCGTTTAGGGTGGCTGGTTGCGCCGGAAGCTGCTGTTGCTGAAATGGAAAAGTTGGCGCAAAATATTTTTATATCAACATCAACAATGGCTCAGCATGCAGCGTTAGCGGCGTTTGAACCTGCGGCGAGAAAAATTTTAGATGGGCGTAGAGATGAGTTTGCAGAGCGTCGTGATTACCTGCTTCCAGAGCTTCGTCGGTTAGGTTTCGATATTCCGAATGTTCCTGCCGGGGCGTTGTATTTGTATGCGGGTATTAAAAAATTCTCCAATGATAGTCAACGGTTTTGCATGGACATGTTAGAACAACACGGTATAGCAATTACACCGGGTTTGGATTTTGGGCACCATAAAAATAACGAGTATGTACGATTTGCTTATACAACAAGTATGGAGCGGCTAAAAGAAGCTGTTCGTCGTATGGATAGCGTATTAGTAAATTAGGCCAGGAAGTTAAGTTAAACAGTTAGATTAAGAATAAAATCGAGGAATTATTATGTTCGAAATTAATCACACGTTAACAGTGAATGCACCGCCCGAAACCGTATGGAACGTTATTTCTGATCTAGATGCTTATGGAGAATGGAATCCGTTTGTGGTGGCATGTAATTCAACGTTAGAGATAAATGCTCCGATTAACATGCAGGTAAAGCTGGTGCCGTTTTTTGCATTTCCTCAAAAGGAAACGATTATCTCACATGACCCTAGTCATCAACTAAGTTATGGCATTCGTTTGCCATTTAACGCGTTGAGTAGTGTGCGTTGCCATCAGGTAAAAAACTTGACCCCTGGAGTGACGGAATATAAGTCAACATTTGAACTGTCAGGATGGCTTTCGCCACTTGTGAAGTGGATGTTGCAATCGCGTCTGAAAAAGGGGTTTGATGGAATGGCTGAGGGGCTCCAGTTGCGTTCGGAGTCATTCAGCCAATAGAGTAAAATTGGTATGTCAGGAAGCTAGCATATTTGCGTTTTATCGGTCTGTAAGGCGTGTGTTTCGGAGGTGGTGGTCATTTCAATGAATTATATGGTACTATCGTGCTTCATGTGAAATCAGGCCAATGAATAATGAAACTAAGCGATAAAACTATCTTAATTACAGGGGCCTCCTCTGGTATTGGGCGCAGTGTTGCTGAGCAATTGGGGGCTCAAGGGAATAACTTGATTATCACGGCAAGGAGGGAAGGGGCGCTTAATGATGTCGCTAAAACAATTAACGATAACGGAGGGCGTTGTTTGGCTATTGCAACGGATGCGTTGGATGAGAAGGGAGCCGTGGTTGTTGTGAAAGCCGCAGTAGAACGTTTTGGGGGTATTGATGTTGCTCTGTTTAATATTGGTGATGGCCCATCATTTAATATGGCAACAACGACAGCGGCCGAAGTCAAACGTAACATGCAGGTAAACTATGACTCGATGGTGAACTATTTGGTACCAGTGATTCAGCAAATGAAGTATCAGCGCCATGGCATTATTGCACATACCAACTCGTTGGCAGGTTTTTTGGGTTTGCCTATGCAGGGACCATACTCTGCGGCGAAAGCAGCGGGGCGTATACTGTTGGATAGTTGTCGTATTGAATTGGATGCGTTTAATATTAAAGTAGTGTCGTTGTACCCAGGTTTTGTTGCGACAGAGCGTGTCGCTGACGACGGTATTCCGGCACCGTTTGAAATATCTGAAGAGAAGGCAGCAAAACATATGATTAAGGGAATAGCGTCAGAGAAGTCTGATTATTTGTTTCCCCTTAGTTTAAATATGTTGATTCGATTGGCAAGGGTGTTACCGAAGTCGTTGCTTGGAAATATTTTAAAACGCTCGATCCCTGAAGCGTATTAGTTGTGTTATTTGAACAGCCATTAGCAGACTTACTCCAAACATTATTTCCACTCTGATCAAGCTTAACCCGTTTTCTGTCTTGTACGCTTGATGTAATAACAATAACGTTTTCTGGAGTGGTGGCGTTATACTGGTGCTCTTTCCATTATAATTAGAAACGTGTGATCTGCACTGGTTAAGCTCAGGATAGGCGACATGAGCACGTTCAAAGAGTCTGGCGACATACGTAACATGACGAAACGTTCAATATGCACCCAATGTAAACGCCCTCTTAAGGTGTGTTATTGCCATACTATCCAACATATCGCTAACCGATGGCCTATTCATATCCTGCAACACCCAACAGAAAGTAAGCATGCAATTGGTACAGCGCGTATCGCGTCTCTCAGTCTTAACCAATGTCAATTGCAGATTGGAGAGAACTTTGATGATGACGCGTTGAGATTGATAATGACGCAGGGCGTTATCACTGAAATGTCGCAGCCATTATTGGTTTACCCTGGAGAACATAGTCAAAATCTAGCGGAGTTGGATCCATTACAGCCTCAGACCCTAGTATTCATTGATGCGAGTTGGCGTAAAAGTAGGAGAATGTTATTAGAGTCACCGGCATTGATGCAATTGCCAAAGGTAAGCTTTCAGCCGGAGTCAGTTTCACGTTATCGTATCCGAAAGGAGCCGGACCAGTATGCGTTATCGACATTAGAGGCGATCGTCTATGCTTTGTCAGTATTGGAAGGTAATGCAGTTACATACCAGCCATTATTAGACAGCATGGATTGGATGATTGAGAAACAGATTGAATTGATGGGAAAGGATGTGTTTGAGAGGAATTATAAGCATTATCGGAAGTAGATCTAAATTAGAGGGGCTGTCTGAATTGCGTACGATTTACTAGACGGTTTGTTCCGTTATCAAAAAACCTCATATTTAAGTGCTTTTGGGTTTCTTTTAAGTCATTGATAGATATAGAAAATTTCGATATATGACACCTAAAAAAGAGTGATAGTTTGTTTTTAATAATATGAAAGCCTGGCATGCTGCCGCAGGCGTTATTCTTGCCATTAGTGACATAGACAGTAAATGGATAAATAGTAACACCGTATCAGTAACCCCTAAAACTGAAAATAGCCAGAGAAATAATCTTCTGTTGGTCAATCGCTGAAATTTCTGAAAGAATATGGAAAATAAATCATATTTAGACTGGAGTGGACGAAAACGAGTTTTTCTATACCCTCGTTATCTTTCATAGGGATCTATGAGAATATTATTAATTATCAGTAGTATGTTTTTATCGAGCTATGCGTACGCTACAGGTATAGATATACCGAATTCATTTGTTTACATAGGGTTTAGCTGTTTTTTGGTTATTCCTGTTATTGTCGTTTTATTAATAACTATCAAATCAAAACTAAATCGGAATAAAAAGAAAGCGTTAGTTGGTAGTGTTTTAGCTTCTATGTTATTTCCTATCATGCTAATTAATTTACCTGATATTGGACTAGGTTTTAATGCTCTTTTTATGCTCCCATTTTCACCTACTATTATGTCATTATTATGGCTTGGCTATTGGTTATTTGAATCATGCAGAGAAAGCTAACAAGCGTATCAGAAGGTGGTTTGAACAGTTTAGTCAGGGTAAACTACAAGCAATAAAGTACGGGCTCGTCGCGTAACAGATACTAGTACTGTCTCTCTAACGAGTGAATGCAGAAGGGTACTAAAAATGTCTCAAAATGGAGTTTAGGATTTATGAGTTCTAGGTTTAGTGTGCTGCTAATGTTATTGATCTTTATGTTGGGTTGCGCGTCAAAGGATGAGCTTCAATCGGAAGCCATGACTGATAGGGAGTCGGCAGAGGATTGGCGGAAACATAGAGATCCAGCATTAGGAAAATACTATTCCAAAATGTATAAAAAGAATGCTGCAGAAAAAGAAGTTAAAGCAGATTCAATGATGTTTAATGATGGGTTGTTGTCGTTTGTTGCAGAGGGTATATCGGTAATGTTTGGTGATGGCGATTAAATTGAGTTTTTGGACGTCGTGTGTCAAGGTTGATCATGCTTCAGCGATCGTCGGGCGTTATAAATAATTTAGATATTTGGAGAGATAGTGAGTACTAAGAATAATATTCTAATTGGATTATGCCTTCTGCTTTCAAGCGAAGTTCTAATAGCAGCAGTTGATACAACTAGCGAAGCATATAAAAATGGTAATTTGGCCGGGAAGATAGTTCTTGCGATGGTTGCGGTCGTGGTAATCAGAAAATTCTTGTTTAAGAAACGATACGTTTTGAATAGGCCAAGTATTAATAGAAGCGGTAGAAGTAATGGTTTTCGTGAATTGAGAATTGGATGAACTGCTCTGGATATTGGTCGGAATTATTATGGCTTTATCTGTGGAAATCATGTTCGAGAATATCGCTGTTTTGGAGTCTAACCGAGATTGGGTTAAACACGTTCATTCTAATCACTATTTTTAAAGAACATCAATAATCTACTGGTGATTGCCTCTGATAAGAAAAAGTTAATGGCCCATGAAGCGAAGCAAAACCCCCAGTATTCTGAGATAGATGGGCAAGAGGTCCTTGTGACATTAGAGGGGCCTCATGATTACATATCTCCTTCGTGGTACAGTAGTCCTGGAGTAGCAACATGGAATTATCAAGCAGTACACATATACGGGAAATGTTCAGTCTTTGATGATTTGACTAAACTCAAAGAAGTAGTTGATAAATTAAAAATATTTGGATCAAGTGCATTGGCCGAGGCTATGGATCGCAATGAGTTATAACAAGCTTTACTTGACACAAAAGTGAGCTGACGTTCTATCCTGGTACTTTGATGCAAGAAAAGCCCGTTAGGCATACCCACTACACGATCGTGCAATATCGGCCTTCAAAGGGCTTGAGCTGTATGATGCGAAACTATCGCGTACAGTTCTTAGGGGTGAAGGGCCGTAAGGCCCCTCGCTACCCGGTTGCACCAAGGAGAGTAAATTGAATCGAAAGCACATATCGAGTGGCTCAGATTTCGAAACAAAAATCGGATATTCACGTGCAGTTGTAGATGGTGACTATGTATTTGTATCCGGAACCACCGGTTACAACTACGACACGATGTCAATTTCTAGCGATCCCGTGGAACAAGCGGATCAGTGTTTTAAGAATATTGAGAAAGCGCTTATTGAAGCAGGCAGCAATATAGATGATATCGTAAGGGTTCATTACATCTATCCAAATAAGCAAGACTTTGAGCCTTGCTGGCCCGTTTTCAAAAAATATTTATCAAGTGCCAAACCTGCTGCCACAATGTTCGTGGCAGGATTGCTCGATGACGCCATGAAGTTGGAAATAGAAGTAACTGCGAGATTAAGTGCATAACAATCGCAGACAATCTGAAAAAGTGGTGCGTCATCCGTTTTGCAAAAGGCGCAAAACGACCGCCACACCATTTTTCAGTTGCTTCGGGCGTTAATATTATTTCAGCATTTGGAGTGCAGGTCTGAAAATGGAAGCTCACAAATTAGCTTTCTTAATAGAAAGCGAATCATTTTCGTTCTAGGGTTTTTTGTTATTTAATTGGTCTTTTGTATTATTTTTTACCAAAACAGAATCAATGCTTCGAGAATGTACAGCAATTAGAAGGTCATTATTTCCAATAGTATTTCCTTCTCCTTTTAATAGTGTGAGGGCAAACAAAGGCAACCAGCCAATGGTTGATGTGCTGTATGGTTCATAATATGGAAAAGCTATGGAAGTACGGGACAGTATAATTAAAAGCGATTATGTATCGATAAAACTCTATTTTCGAGTGTTAATTGATCTGCTCTTGCGAATGCCCAGGATTCTAAAATCGTGGTAGACTTTCTGTATTCGAAAATTAAATATATAAATTAATTGGAAATACGTTGGGCGAAGGGAAATTGCGTTCGAAAATCGATTTTTTCTACACCCTCGTTAGCTTCCCGTCCCACTAGTAAGGATTACTAATGAACATTAATCAGATCAATAAGTACCTTTTCAATTCACTAATAGGACTTACACACTGGATCACAGAGACTGAGCGCCGTAACGTCATTGGGAAACCGGTCATGAGGGGGCTAGGCAGCATGACGCTTGCGGTAAAAAAAGCTGATGAGAAAAGTACCGTTATAGAGTCGGCAGAGGAATGGCAGAGAATGTTCCCATCGAAAAAGATGGTGCCAATCACGAGTATTGATGGAGATACAGTTCATGCAGAAATACGTAGTGAGTGTCCGTATCGAGGAAGTGGTAATGTTGAAGGGTGCTACCGTATGATGGAGTATGATCGAAAAATGATGGAGAAAATTGGTGCTACATTCACTGTCGTAAAGTCTCAAGCAGAACCTGGAGTATCTCATTGCCAAATTGCTATAAGCAAGAACACAATAAACTCTCTCGTCGAAGCGAAAGATCGTATTGCTAAGGAGATTAGTTTTGAATCCAAAAGTTAGCAAGGCACCTGTACGGACCAAAGCTGCTATCAATTTTGGACTCATAGCGTGGTGTTAAATTTCTTTGGGGAGAACGTGAATAGATCCACAATTATCGTAGAAGGTACCTTTCAAGAATACTATGAAGCGTTTTTTCCTGAGTACTGCTTGGGCGCCTTAATGCCCATTACGCTACGTTTCATTCTTGCATAAAATCGCCCAAGCAGTACCACTCCGTTATCTACAACTTGCTTTGTATTCTGCGGTATTATCATGTTTGGATGATTTTCTTGAATAGATACAGAATATAAATCGGCCTGTTTCTTCGCTGGGCCTTTGTCCTGCCAAAGTTCCTACAGCGCTTTACCATTAATACCCCATAACCGCGCCCGTTAGTTGTCGTAACATGAACGCTAAACCCATTTCATCATAACCATGCCAATTGCTGTAATCTCGCTTTATCATTTTTTTTGTACTCCCAATGACTTGCCGAAACCACTCGCCGTCAGCCTCGTTAGGTTGGCCGTATTGTTCAAAGTTTTCTAAAATTATCGCCCGTGTATTTTTGAATAGCTCAAGTGTTTCTGTTACACAAGATTTATCACCATTGTTAAAATGACTCGATATAAATCTATCAAAATTCAGCTTCGCCGCCTCTTCTAATGCATGAATTTGGCCGTAATGATTGTAATCTGGATAACCGAAAGGAAAGAACGTCTGACAAAGTGCCAAATCAGGTCCATACAGTAATTTATCTTTTGGGAAATAAAACCCATATAGATGTTCCGCATGAGCGTGTTCGAAATCAATAAGTTTTATTTCATGATTGCCAAATTTTAGCGATTGACTACCACTTATATAGTGCGTTGGTTTTAGCGTTTTGGTGCCAAGATAGTGATCAAAATGCCATCGCGTGTTCTCATGTGCAATAACTTTACCGGGGTTGAGCTCATAACCACCGCTTGCGTGATCTAGGTGATGGTGAGAGTAAATTAGATGTGAAACTGGCTTTTTAGGGAATTTCTGATTAAGAATCTGTTTTAAATCTTTTGCCATTTTTTCATTAAATGAATCAACGACAACAAGACCTTCAGTAGTATTGACAATTAGTGAGCGGTCTAGGCCGTGCTGAAAGGCATAAAGGCCATTACCTAGTTCCTCAAACCTGTTTCCTTGTGCTGACGGGGCTGAAAAATATTTGTCAGCCTGGAAAGACATCAAATAAATAGTTATGTCTTCACAAGCACTCAGCAATGTGACTGAACTGAAAATCAAAAAAAACCCCAACAATTTACGTAAGGTATACTTCATATCATTTTCCTTTGCGACCATTTGTTAGTTAGATGTGGTTAGGTTTATTGTTGTGGTCTTTTTCTTAACGCAATAAATTACCCACGCACCGAGAACAGTATCTATTGAGGCACAAAATACTGGCCACCATACTGGCACGCCAGCATTGGTGATGAGATATCCATGCATTAAGTCAAATACACCGTGCATGAAAATCCCCAACCCTAGTAGTATCGGCCAACGTAGTGCGCCTGCGATGGCTATAATTGAGAAAATTGAGGCAACGATAATTTCAGAGATAATCGCTTCGTTCGCGATACAAGCAAACAGTACGTAATAAGTGGCAATTACAATTAATACGACCGCATAATAGCTGCGATCCCGGTCGAATTTTGTGACTCTTGCTAAGATCGCCATAGCTACTGCCAATACAACGCCGATGATAATCGGTAACATATAAATTTCTCCGGTTTTAGCTGATAAATAAAATCTTATGGAATCAAGAATCTTTACATCAAAAAATCACTCATGTATTGATTTACTTCTTTAGGGCAATCTTGTTGCGTCCAATGGCTACAGTTCGGCAAAAACTTAAGGTCCAAATTCTTTACGTATCGATCGGTTCCTCTGGTTGAATCTTTCCCCGTATATCCATCATTTTCACCCCAAAGCATGAGCGTAGGAACCTGAATTATCGGAGCAGTATTCATTCTCATCATTTCAGCAGGTAAATTGCGATAGTAATTCAGCATTGCTGTCAAAGCACCAGGCATTGCTGCGTTTTCCTTGTATTTTTTCAAGTCCTCTTCAGGAAAGGCCGCTGTATTTACTGCGCTTCGAAACTGATCTGTAATCCACTTAAAATCATTTGCTTTAAGATACATCTCTGGGAACCTAGGCAATTGAAACATCCAAATGTACCAGCTCCTAAGAACTTGTCTAAAGGTTAGGTTCTCCATGTAACATTTTGGATGTGGAACGTTCATAACAATCAATTTTTCAACACAGGCTTCGAAATTCATCGCGACATACCATGCGACAAGAGCCCCCCAGTCATGCCCCACCAAAACGCACTTTTCGTACCCGAGTGCACTCACAACCTCTTTAACGTCATTGACTAGAACATCGATTGTATAGTTTTCTTTTCCTTGAGGGCGGTCCGTTTGGCCATAGCCTCGCATGTCGAGTGCAACAACTTTATAGTTTTTCGAAAACTCCTGAATCTGGTGACGCCAGCTGTACCAGTACTCAGGAAACCCATGAAGGAATAACATCAAAGGTCCATCGCCTTCCGTAACATAGTGAAACTGAATCCCATTCGCTTGTATTTTTTCGTGTGTCCATGAAGCCGTAGATGCTGTCGTCATTGTTTACCCCTTTTAAACTAGAAACTCATAGGAACATTTGCGGACTAAAATGTGATGAGTTGCGAGTTTATGAAATCCCCCAATCTTCGACAAACGAATTATTTTAATCTAAGAGTAAGTAATACTTACCTATAAGAAATAAATGTTGATATCAATTGCTTTACTGTATTACATATAATGTAATGATTTATAGTTTGACTAAGATTTAGGCGTAATATTGCTAATGTATAGAGACTTACCTCCCATTCACTTATTGATCGCATTTGAAGCTGCGGCACGACAACACAGTTTTAAATTAGCTGCAGAGACGTTATACATAACTCCGTCGGCGGTTAGTCAGCAAATTAAGCAACTTGAACAGCATTTGAATATGACACTATTCAAGCGTTTGACTCGCCGTGTGGAATTAAGTGAATACGGTAAGGCTTATTTACGAGTGGCTGAGCAAACCTTAACAACCTACCGAAATTGTCACGACAGTTTTATCTATCAAGTGTCAAATCCTACTTTGCGTATAAGTATGATTCCATTTGTTGCCTATGAAATCGTTATTCCAGCGCTACATGAGTTTCAGTCCCTGCATCCCAATATTGAACTTCGTATAGAAACAAGTATCTCCCTCATAGACTTTGAGCGTGAACCCGTGGATGGCGCAATTCGATTTGGCGATGGCGATTGGCCTGACCTTGAAGTTCATACAATTTCACCGTGCTATTGCGTATTGGTAGCCTCGCCTCAATATGTTGAAAATAACCCTATTGATAATATTAGGGAACTCTTTGGCCATACCTTGATTTATATGCAAGGAAGTATGAATGATTGGCAGCGCACGACAGAGTTCCTAAATGGTAGTACCGTTGAGCACAACACTAGGCTAGTTATGGATAACTACTTATCAGCGATGAGAGCTGCGGAAGAGGGGTTGGGGATTGCAATTGGGCAATTTCCATTGATTTCAACATGGCTGGAGACTGGTAGATTGGTTGCACTTAATGAGCCTGTGATGATCCCCGAACAATATTATTTTGTCTTCAAGAAAAATTCTTTTAAAAAAGAGCTCTTGCTCGACTTCTACCAGTGGTTAACAAAAAAAACAAAAGCTAAATTTAATTAAGTCAGGCTCATGATATAGAGGCTAATTTCGATTTTCTATCAAGATGTGGTGCAGTTTCAACGTTAAAAGAATAGCAAGAAAACTTCTAAATAAAAAACCTACTAAAGTCATCCAGTTGCTGGGGTAAACCATAGCTAGAGGCGCATATTTTGGACATTATTTCGAATGGGAGAGTTCGATGAGAAGGTAGGTTCAATTTGCTTGCTATCTAATTTGCGCAATTCAAACGGTTTAGTTTGTTACTACGAAGCAGCTGTTAAGTAATGCAGATATCAACATCAGCCAGGAACCCGCGATTGTCAGCGGGACTTTGCTTGTTATCGATTGTACGTAAAAGGGGGGTATTCCGCCGATACTCAGGTTCTCGTCCAAGATTTTGTGTACAATTGATGCCGTGTGACGCTATTTCTAAAAGTCCGCCCCCCAATTCCATGAGAAATCACCTTATGTCAAATCCCGAAAAACCAAGTGCTTCGCGTGCGCTGATCGTTGCCGTGCAACTGGACAGCGTCAGTGATGTTGAGTTCGAGTCCTCGTTGGCCGAATTAGGTGATCTAGCAAAGACCTTAGGGTTAGAGGTGGTCGGTCAGTTTACCCAAAAGCGTTCGTCTTTCGACTCGACGGCGTATGTAGGTGTAGGTAAGCGTGAGGAAATACGAGAATTCTTAGAGGGTCAACAAGCCGACTTAGAGTTGTTGGCCCAGGCTAATCCGCTGGGAGCTAGCGGCCCAGTGGAGTTTATTCTTGTTGACCATGAAATTTCTCCGTCCCAGGCACTCAATTTGGAAAATGAAGTTGATTGCGAGGTGATGGATCGCACGGTGGTCATTCTCGAGATTTTCCATCGTAATGCCAGCTCACATGCGGCGCGGGTACAGGTTGAAATTGCGCGCCTGAGCTATATGGCGCCACGCCTGCGAGAGGCAGCCAAGCGAGAAGGGCCCTCAGGACGACAGCGAAGCGGTGCAGGCGGACGTGGCACAGGGCAGTCACGAAGTCAGATCGATAGTCAAAAAGTTCGTGATCGTATTGCCGAGTTGCAAAAAGAAATTGATGCCATGGCGGCTGGTCGCGATACCCAGCGGTCACAACGTCAGGGACAATCGGGGCTAGAGCAGGTGGCGCTGGTAGGTTATACCAATGCCGGGAAGTCCACCTTGATGCGTGCCCTGACTGGCAAAGAAGTGCTTGTGGCCAATAAATTGTTTGCCACACTGGACACCAAGGTGCGCACCTTGCAACCAGAAAGTGTGCCGAAGATATTGGTGAGTGACACGGTTGGTTTTATCAAAAACTTACCTCATGGGCTGGTTGCCTCGTTCAAGTCAACATTGGACGAAGCCCTTAGTGCATCTCTATTACTGCACGTTATCGACGCAGGCGACCCTGGATTTGAGGCACAGCTTGAAGTGACTGATACAGTATTGGCCGAGATTGGAGCAGATAGTGTGCCGTGCATTCGGGTGTTCAATAAGATTGATTATTTAGGCGACGCGGTCGCAGAAGATGAACGTAACGCAGAACTGAAAGGGAAGTATCCCGGCTGTATTGTTCTTAGCGCGCGTCGTAAGGACGATATAGCAGTGTTGCATCAGGCAATTGTGCATTTTTTCCAACAGCAGCTGGTTGAATCCGAGATTTTTTTACCTTGGTCGGCACAGGGGTTACGCGGAGAAATTTTTGCTTCCTGCGAAGTGCTTGAAGAACGCGCCGATGCAGAGGGTGCATTTTTTCGCTTCCGCGCTTCACCTGATGTGGTCGCTAAGCTGCGTGAGCTCCCAGATAGTGCAAGCTGATGTCGTGTTGAATTATCTAGAGGGAAGCCTTAAACATATCTTCTTATTGCCTTGATTTGGCGAATAAAAATTGATGTCCTCATAAAGCTAGTGTATCAGAGAGTAATTTTGCATAACGTTCCATCGGAATGTTCATTTTCTCTTGCAACCAATTACCTTTTGTAAGTAGTTCTTCTTTTTTTATTAAGGGGATGTCATTTTTGAATGCGAGTATAATCGTGTTTCCACTTTCTACTTCGAAGCTGAGTAATTGATTTTCAAATTCGAGAGCTAGCAATTCATCTAACTCTTCTCGTAATTTTGGTGTCGTATGCCAGATGTTGAGCACGAGGACACCTTGTTTGTTGAGTGATTTTTTACAATTACGTAAGTAGGTTGATTGTACTTGTTTGGGTTCCATTCCTTCTGAGTTGTATAAATCTGAAAAAATAATATCGCTTTTCATGTTGCAGTTTTTCATGTGGTTCATAGCATCGTCAATATGAATGAAGAGACGACTAGTGTTGGGTAAGTAAAAATACTCTTTTGCGGTCTTCGCCACAGCTTCACGGTATTCAATCGCGTGTACGTTCAGCTCGGGGAAACTACTGAGCAGGTTCTTTACCATTGAACCAGCACCTAGCCCCATAACGGTGGCTGTTTTTAGTGTGGGGATAAACAATAAACCCGCCATCATAGCCTGGGTGTAACCGAGAGCTAGTCCATTAACATCATTTAGTTTCATGCAGCTTTGATAGATTTTTCCATCAAAGCTGAGGATTCGGCTGGTCCTTGTTTGGTAAACATACACTGGACCGTGTTCATCTGCTGTTGATGAGATGCAGGTTCCTTTGATATCCATGGTGTTTTTAATGCCTCTTAAATACGTGCATATAACTGGTAGGGCACTATAGCGGAAAATAGGGGCAGCGGAAGCGGAAAATAGGGGCAGCGGAAGCGGAAAATAGGGTCAGCGGAAAATTGTAGATGCTGGTGGATTTATTTATCGCGATTGTCCTTGGATAGAAAACGCTCCCAATATGGCGTATCACCAAAGTGAGATACGAGAAAGTCGATAAACGCACGGACTCGTGCAGGTACATGTCTGGTCTGCGGATATACGGCATAGATATTCATTGCGTACCATTGGTAATCCATTAAAACGGGAATTAATACCCCTCGCTCTACTGCACTATGCACAATAAAGCTGGGTTCACAGAGTATACCCAAGCCCGCTACTGCAGCCTCCACCAGCGCATCACCGTTAGTGGCGCGCATACGCAAGGGTACCTTTACTTTGGCAGGACGATTCTCTTTATCACGGTAATGCCAGGTATCTGGCTGATCGAGATTGCCATAACATAGCGCTGGCATATCCGATAAATCCTGTGGTACCTCGGGTGTGCCATAACGATTAAAAAAATCAGGAGAAGCACAAACTACATGGCGCACTGACGCTAGCTTGCGTGCCATTAGTGAAGAATCTTCCAGCGTGCCTATACGAATGGCCAAGTCCAATCCCTCTTCTACCAAATCTATACGCCTGTCACTCATATCCAGGTCTATCTTGATCTGTGGATGTAAATGCATAAAGACGGCGATGGCCGGAGAGAGGTGAGCAACGCCAAAACTTAAGGGTGCAGCAATTTTTAAGGTTCCGCTTATGTCCGTAGCGGTATTGCTGGCCTCTTGCTTAGCCTCCTCAAAGTCTTCCAGCAGGCGGCCACAGCGCCGATAAAATTTATCTCCCGCTTCAGTGATATGCATTTTTCGCGTGGTGCGCTGTACCAACTGCACACCTAAGTTGGATTCTAGCTCTTTTAAACGACGACTTACTGCCGAGACAGCAATATCCATTTTTTCAGCGGCCTTGCTGATGGAGCGGCTCTCCACCAGCGCAACAAAGGTCTTGATCTGACTGAATTCATTCATGAGGACATTATATTTCTCCAAAACGCAAAAGTATATTGTTTAAATCGCTGTTTTTAGCATTAAAAGCAATAGTTATAGTAGGCGTATGTTTTGACGACATACCACTAACCATACCCATGAAGCAAAAAGAGAGATAAACATGACTAACTTAATCAATAAGCAGGCACTGGTATTAGGCGGCAGCAGAGGCATTGGCGCAGCCGTGGTGACTCGCTTACAACAAGAAGGGGCTAACACAACGTTTACCTACGCCAACGCCAACCAAGCGGCTGCGGAACTGGCAGCTAATACAGGTGCCCATGCTGTAAAGGTAGACAGTAGCAATAGAGAGGCGTTGGCTTCGGTGATTCATGACCAAGGGGCTCTAGATATTCTTGTGATCGCCGCCGGGGTACTCGTCATGGGTGATCCACTAGAATTAAATCCGGATGACATTGATCACATGTTGGATGTCAATGTGCGAAGCCCTTATCACGCTAGTATCGAGGCGGCCAAAAACATGAAAGAAGGCGGCAGAATCGTTATCATTGGTTCGGTTAATGCCGATCGCATGCCTATGGCTGGTGGTGCAGCTTATGCCTTAAGCAAATCAGCTATGCAGGGATTTGTCCGTGGCCTGGCGCGTGATCTTGGGCATAGAAATATCACCGTCAATAATATACAACCTGGTCCGGTGGATACCGATATGAACCCGGAAGATGGTCCTATGAAAGACACCATGCATTCCTTTATGGCAATCAAACGCCATGCCAGGGTAGAAGAAATTGCGGGCATGGTTGCTTATTTGACAGGTCCCGAGGCGGGTATTATTACTGGTGCTCAACATACCATCGATGGCGGCTTTAGCGCTTAACCCTTTATGATACAGCAAATATTAAGAATAGATGCCAACATGCGCATGCTGGCATCGATGCAATTTGACGATAACAGAATCAATCTTCTACAGGTTCGTAAAAGCACTTTACCCTTGGCGTCGTAATGGATTTTAAAAACATTGCACAAAATGGCAATAGACAAGGAGTGAAAGAGTATCCTTAACAAGGAATTGCAGCAGAAAGTTGCTGAATGCGGCGTTAAATGTCACTGGTAGTTAGATGAGGAATCCAAATGTCCTATGAAATGTTAGTTGCTTTAAATGTGCTGGATGATCAAATGTATCAGGAATACCGGGATGCAATGAAGCCCATACTTGCAGCATATGGAGGTGGATTTAGTTACGACTTTAAGGTGTCTGAGGTGTTGCTGTCAGAGGATAACAGCGAAATTAACCGTGTTTTTACAATCAAATTTCCAGATAACGAAAAAATGGAAGGTTTCTTTTCAAACCCTGAATATCTCAAGGTAAAAGATGCCTATTTTGAAAGTTCAGTTGGCAGCACGACAATAATATCGAGCTATGAGAAAAACACGTAACAAGCACATCAAAAAACGCTCTTTGGACAGGACCTCGCTAACGCTCCGGCTTTTATGCATCACGTCCCAATGTTGGTGTTTTATCGATTATTTCGCATTATCTGTATCATTAGAGGGGGCGTGTAGATAAATAGACCAGGACAGCCCCCTGGCGCTTCCAGCAGGGACTACGACTATGTTATTGTCTCACCATAAAAGCTTACCAGTAGCGTGCCCTAATTGACGTCGTCAAGGGAGTTTCTTATTTAAGGTGAATGCCCCTTGAAGCGAATGTTAATTTCCCCGAAGTTGAAAGATCATGAGTGACAGGCTAAATAAGTTGCTGGTTATGTTTTACACAAGGATTTAGGCGTAGAGTCTAATTCTTCATCCAACGCTTATCTTGAATAAGCAGTCACACTTGGAGTAGATATGAAATTATTAATACGTAACTTGGATCGATCAACGACAGAGCAAGAGCTTAAGGTTCTGTTTCAAGAATTCGGTACCGTTCAATCTTGCAGTTTGGTGATGGATCGAGACGGCGGTGAGTCTAAAGGTTTTGGTTTTGTTGAGATGCCAAAGATGGGTGAGGCCAAAGCCGCGATCAAGAATTTAAACAACAAAACGGTCGGCGAGAATAAAATACGCGTTAAGAAAGCTGAAGATAAGAAGGCGGAAGGTAAGAAGGCGTAACCTGACAATAATGAGCCCCAAAGCTGGCGGCGTTAACTGAATGTACACGTAGGTTTTTATGAAAGAGATTACGCGAATAAATCACGTTGGTTTGAGAGTTAGAGACTTGGCAGTCTCTCGTAAGTTCTATGGGGATCTTGGGTTTGAATTTCTTGCTGGACCTGTAGGGCCTGAGCCTGCTGCAATTGTAGAGCATCCTTCTGGTGTAAATATAAATTTCATTCTTAATGCATCTGAAGATGCACCTCAGAATAATATTTTGATGGAAAAAGACATGAAATATCCAGGTTATACGCATATTGCTTTAGAAATTACAGATGCAGAGTCAGTGTCTAAGCAAATCGAGGCGTTAGGGTTAACAATCACCGAAAGGGTAGAGTACAACGGTGCGAAGTTCTTTTTCATTAGAGACCCGGATGATAATGTTATTGAGTTTCATCAGCCGGCTAGCCGTTAACAACGCTAGTCAGAGGGATATGTGCATTTTAATGAGGAATGCCAATTTTGAAAAAGCTCCATAAGAGTAACTTGTTTTGTTGGTCTGTATTTGATGAGGATCGAAATATCGATTTTCACAGTTATCTATGGGTTAGGGATGAGGGTAATGTGATATTTGATCCTTTGCCCCTTACTGAACACGATAGAGAGCATCTTATGTCCTTAGGGACGGTAAGTCATATTGTTATTTCGAATTCAGATCATGTTCGTGATGCGAAACAGTTAGCGGATGATACGGGTGCAATATTGTGTGGACCGGATGGTGAAAAAGAAGATTTTCCTATTCTTTGTGCGCAGTGGTTAGATGACGGTTCGGATATTATCGACGGTTTGGCAGTATTTAGTTTGGCTGGTTCAAAAACAGAAGGTGAGTTGGCGTTTGTGGTTGAGGGTGAGACTCTTATTACGGGTGATCTTATCCGAGCTCATGTCGGTGGTTCTTTGTGTCTATTGCCTGATGGGAAACTAAAGGATAAAGAGAAAGCTATTGAGTCACTTAAAAAGATTGCGAATATTGACGGTATCAGTGCGGTATTGCCCGGTGACGGCTGGCCGGTATTTCGAAATGGTGCGGAGGTGTTGTCGGATTTGGTTTATTCACAGTGCAATGGGTAATAAAGTTATCTAGCAAGGGAGGGGTTGGAATAGAGCGAAATTGGCGGTCTAGTTCAACAGTTGACCCGAATATAAGGCGTGCCAGCGAATAGACGTAACAAGCGCTGCTAATTGGTATGAGTGCACCTCTTTTTATGTTGATGTTTCCTGTGCACCTCAGCGTGATATTCGCGTTTCATATTTTGGGCGTCATATTTACTATGCTCATACATTCGAACCTCCAGCTTAATGACCGTATTATATTTAGTCGGCTGCTTAATAATTGTACAAAAGGTCACTCTGCGCATCATTCTATTGGAAACGTCAATTTTGGATTTGTGCATTCATTTTGGGATACCTACTTTAAAACAAAGTTGATTAAGCGAAATATTGTGAAATTGTGAATTAGCAATCCGATCAGTAAGAATGTCCAGTGAATGGCGCCTCCGGAGCCGCCACTTTCAGAATTTCCACTATTTGCACCTCGTGAGGTGTCTACGTTCTCTTGGTCATCAAGTGGTAAAAACGGTGTGATACCCAAGGTTCTTGGTAACAC
>CAJXZM010000077.1 GCA_913063125.1 uncultured Gammaproteobacteria bacterium
ACAAAGTGATCGCATTACTTCTCCATCCTAAAAACGATCTTAGTGCGCACGCCAAAAACTTCAACGGGATCGCCGTTCTCTACCCTAGGTTTATATTTATAGCCTTTTGCAGAGCGTTTAGCGGCAGAATTAAAAATATTACTGGGGCTCGATTCAACCACAATGATATCTTTAACCGTACCTTGTTTCGTAACGGTATACTCTAAAACCACAAAACCTTCAATGCCTCGCCTAGAGGCTCTGCGCGGGTACTCTGGAGCCAACTTTGACATCGGCAAATATTCACCATCTGATGCCTGCAAACCCAAACCAATGGACAAGTCCATCTTTCCTGTTAATTGGTCTGGTGTCATCACGGAAAGCGCTGACGCATCGACTTTTTGTTGGACTAATTGCTGCTGAGGCACTATTTGTTCGGGTTCTTTAAGTACCTTTGGTTTTTTGGGCTTATCAATAAGACGCCGCGTTTCAATCGCAACATCCGGCATCAGGATGTTAGGCAATGTAACAGACCGATCCGCTAACCCATTTTCATCCGCAGATGAAATCAACATGGCCATCAACGTTAATAGGCACAGGGTTACTATCGCAGCAACGGGGAGAACAACCAATGTTCGCTGTACAACATTCATCAGTTTTGTTTAGCCGCTGTCGTTGCCAATGAAATCTTGCTAGGTACAACCACTTCTCTCGCAGCATCTAATACCGCAGTGAACGTCTTTATAGAAGAATGTTCATCAGCCTGAATCACCAATCCTCCTTCAGGACTTTCTGCGTGTAACCGTTCAATATTGGCACGCACCGCGCGCACATCAACCTGCCTTTTATCAATCCAAATACTATTATCAGCACTGATGGCAACCAAGATAGTGGCATTATCTTTTTGTGCTGCAGTCTGTGACTCTGGTCGATTTACCTCAACTCCAGACTCCTTGATGAAAGATGCTGTGACAATAAAGAATATCAGCATGATAAACACCACATCCAACATGGGTGTCAAATCAATCGCGCCCTCTTCTTCATTGTCGCTTTGATAAAGATAACTACGTCGTCGACTCATAAACGATGATCCAATATTAAATGTTCTTCAATAAGTTGGTACTCAGCCTTAGCTGTACGGGTTATTGAAATATTAGCAAATACACCAGACAACGCCGCAACCATGCCCGCCATTGTTGGGATGGTTGCTTTTGAAACCCCCGCCGCCATCAACTTTGCATCACCACCGCCAGAAACCGCTAGCACCGTAAACACATCAATCATCCCCGTCACTGTCCCCAACAAGCCAAATAGTGGGCATAGCGCTATCAATGTTTTAATTAACGCTAAGTTATGGCCAATCAATACACGACTTTCAGAGATCCACTGTTGACGTGTCACAATTGCATTCCAAGATGAACGCTCATTGCGCGCTAACCACTGCTGTTCCAGCGTATGAAAATGTTTCTTATAGTCACCACGCAAAAACCACAATCGCTCTAACATTAATGCCCACAACACAAACGTTACTGCTGCTATTAGCAACAATACTGGGCCACCGGCTGAGAAAAAGTTCTCTAACGTTTGCAATAAATCCAGTATGAGTAACTGCATCCGTTAACGCCCTGTACGGGCGGCAACAATACCCGCACTTTGTTCTTCCAATATATGCAATATGTTTCTAGCTTTTCCGAGTAACAACGTGTGCAACAACAACATTGGAATAGCGACAATCAAACCTAACACCGTGGTCACCAATGCACTGGAAATACCCCCAGCCATCGCTTTAGGATCTCCTGCGCCATAAACAGTGATCGCCTGGAACACTATAATCATCCCGGTAACCGTTCCCAACAAACCTAATAGCGGTGCAACCATTGCAATAATCTTTAACACTGGCAACCCAACTTCAATCGCAGGACGCTCTTTTAATATCGCTTCATCCAGTTTCAAATCCAAACCATCGGTGTCCAATTCAGGATGATCTTCCGCGACTTTAAGAATTCGCCCAAGCGCATTATTCGCATTAGCATTACTATCCGCAAGTTGACGCTTAATAGACACAGCCACATTTGCCAATCCCAAAAAACGCCATAAGGCAATCAACAACCCAATACATCCAACAACACTAATCACATAGCCAACAAACTTACCTTGATGCCAACGCTCAAACCATGTCGGTGTATTGATTAACGCTTTTAACAACCCTCCACCCGCTGGGCCAGTAGGATCAATACCCAAAGCAAAAACACCACCACCTTGCTGAACAGCCTCAACACCGTCAACATAACCCGTTGGTTGTCGTGGCAATGCGTAAACTCGGGCGGTATCTGAATCAAAACCTAGGTATTCACCTTCAGAAATCAAGTTAAACGTACCGACCCGGATAACTTCTCTATTTTCTTCCGTTCCTACGGTCGTCATAAACTTACTCACCCGACCAGATTCCGTCATCTCTCGATGCAACTCATACCAAAAAGCTTCAATCTCCTGAATGCTGGGTAGATCAACACCTGCATTCATTTTTTTTATAAGTCCATCAAGAAACGGTTTTCGATCATCAAATTCGGCTGAAGTTATCGACATCGTTAAATGACTGCGCATATCCCCCGCGGCACCGGTCAAATGGCCAAACAGCTCTTTTAAGGAACCTAATCGCTCATCACGTAGTGCTTTTTTCTCTTTAACCAGGACTTCATTGTCATTAAACGTAGATTCAAGTATTTCGCTCTTCGCTTCCAAGAATGCGATTTTTGCATTTGCGGCATCTATTAGTTTTTGACGATCAGCTTTTGCTTTTAAAAATGCTGCTTCCCGCTGCTTATTCCTCTGCTTATCCCTACTACGCCCTTGCTTAACTTCTTGCAGCAATACATCCAGCGATAGTTTTTTTGAGGTTTCTGATGTTGCCGCTAAAGCATTCTGTTTTTCTTCCGCGACGGCATTAATAGACATAAGAGGAAGGAAGACAAGCATCAATAATCCTAACGTTTTTACTATATTCATTAAAGCGCTCCTCCTTTAGCTGAAATGGGCAACACTAACATTCCGACAGGGGCCTGTTTATGTGCCATTTTTAAGCCTTCTCGAATTGCATTTCTGTAGATGTTATTATCCAGTCGCTGCCATGAGGTTGTTTTGCTATCCCAGGCCGCTGTTATGGCGGTATCTTTAGACTGGGCAACAAGTGCAATTCGCCCAACTCTTAACACATCAACTTCATACCCTACACCATCAATGATGGCAATATCCTGGTAGCTATCAACCTTTCGACCATATTCGTTTTCAATTTGATAGGCTTCTATAATCTGTCGAAACTTCTCCGCTACATTGATATCTGCCGCTACCAAATTCTCATCTATTCTAGACAAGCGCTCTCTGCGTTCAGTCATGTGAAATGGCATATCTAATTCAATGAAATCACGTAAACTCTTCACCATTTTAACAACCAAAGGCGTCATTTGGCGCTCAATCGATGCTACTTCAGAAATTGACGCATCGTATTTTATGATAAGCTCTTGTTGATTCTGAATTTGTTTACCTAGCTGCTTATTATAGGTTTCTAACCCTTCAATTTGCTTTTGTAGAAGGCGATATTCACGTAGTTGGTTCTGTGTAGTTTCAGACAAACGATTAACACGAACCTGGGATGCCTTACCTTCTGCAACCTTTGCGTTGCCTGTACGTTGGATATCGGTTAGCGTATCCGCAACACTTGGAGAAACCGGCAACAATAAAGCCAATCCCAGTGTTATGCTTAATGTCATCTTACTCAAATCTTCCACCTTATTCGCATCACATTCACAAGCCGATGATAGTAACAAATACAAATGAGAATTATAAGCAGCTGATAACAACAAATACAAATGAGAACTATTACCACTTAAGATTAACCCATATCAACTATAGAATAGAAAAATAGCTACTCATAAGTTAAGACGATGATTACAATCACGGATTGCTAATTAAACCGGCTGCTAGACGGCCACACACATGACTATAGCTTATGACTGCATTTGATATATTTAACGGAGACGCCGACGGTATTTGTTCACTGTTACAGTTGCGACTAGATTCACCCAAAGAAACAGAGCTCATAACCGGCGTCAAACGAAAAGTAGACTTACTAAATACACTCTCTACTCAAAATCCCATACAGCAAGGTGATAAAATCACCGTCCTGGACATATCAATGCTCAAAAATCTACCAGGCCTTGAGTCTTCACTAACTAAGGGCGCCCAGGTATTTTATGCAGATCATCACCAGTCCGGGAACATTCCAAAGCATCCAAACTTAACGGCACATATCAATTTATCCCCCAATACCTGCACTGGCTTAATCATTAATAAACTCCTGGAGAATCGCTATTTATTATGGGCCTTAACCGCAGCATTTGGCGACAATCTCATTGATAAAGCCAACGCTCTGGGAAAACAGCATGATATTGATAGCAATTCACTGGCATTGATACAAAAGCTTGGCATTTACATAAATTACAATGGATACGGTGCAAGTTTAGACGATCTTTTTTACCACCCAGCAGCGCTATTTAATATTTTACTCCCCTATTCCTCACCGATCGATTTTATCGAAGATGGCCACGACGCATTCAAAACACTTGAAGAAGGCTACACATCTGATTTCAGCCGCGCTAATTCTGCAGACGTCATTCATAAAACAGAACAAACCACTGCATATTTATTACCTGATGAGCGCTGGGCCAGAAGAGTAAGCGGTGTATTTGGTAATGATTTGGCAAACCAGGCACCAGACAGTGCTCACGCTGTTCTCACGGAGCAAACAAAAGGCAATCAGAAGGGTTATCTCATTAGTATCCGTGCACCGCTAAACAATAAATCCCATGCAGACACACTTGCCAGTAAGTTCCCATCTGGCGGAGGCAGAAAAGCAGCAGCAGGTATAAACTTCTTACCCGAAGCACAGCTATCAACCTTTTTACAGCATTTTGAATCTCAATATCAAAACGCCTAATTACGCAAAAGAAGTATCACTCCTTATTTTTTTTGGACAACCACTGATCAAATATAGGCGGTGGAGTGGCAGGTGCATAAATAGTGAATGCCGAATATTGGTGCTGCTTAGGTTTATTAACGACTAAATTGTTCAGCACGACAAAAAACACTGATGACAACAATGTGACAATGACACCCTTCACGACAGAATTTAACGCAAAATGAATTTTCATAGAATATTTCCTTTTTCTCTATACCCAATCCGTTGGTAGACATCAAACAAAAGCCCTACCCTTCCAGATTGTAGGTTAGTTGGAAGTTATGTCAAATTCGTCTCAAATTACATTTCGATTAAACAGCTGTATTGTTGATCTCCCGGCCATCCGCTTTTTAATAATTAGCTATATGGTAGGCGGTTGATTATATATAATAGCCCCCCCGAGTATAAAACGAGTAAATACGACATCATGTGGAGCGACATTTTTACCTTACCGGTACAAATTTATTATGAGGACACAGATCACTCTGGTGTTGTGTACCACCCTAATTTCCTTAAGTATTTTGAGCGTGCTCGTGAGCATGTGATTGATAGTAATCGTTTGGCGCAACTTTGGAATGACAAAGGGTTGGGATTTGCGGTTTATAAGGCGAATATGATTTTCCAGGAGGGTGTGGAGTTTGCTGATGTTTGTGAGGTTCGTACGAAGTATAAATTGGATGGGAAATTTAAGACCATTTGGCATCAGGAGGTGTGGCGCCCTGTAGGTAAGAGAGCTGCGGTGATTGGTGAAATTGAGATGATTTGTTTGGATAAGAATAAGCAGCTTCAGCCGATTCCTGAGGAAGCATTAACGTAGGTTTGCGAAAGGAAGCATTAACGTAGGTTTGCGAAAGATTGTTTATTGCAAGATTTGGAGAACGTACAGAATAAGAAACCCGCTTCCAGAAACCGCAAAAGACTGCATCCCTGCATGCTTGGCTTCGGCTCCTGCCTCAGACATTTCTGGAAGCGGGTTTCTTATTCTGTACTCATTGTTAATATCAAATATCTTTGGGCATCAGATCTCATCAAAAAGAGCCATTCGTAGAAAGCAATGATTAACTTTGAAGAACACCAATTTCTATGCCAACGGTTGCGGCGTGTAGATTGAGAATTCAGATGGTAATACAACACCTTGCGTTTTTAGTGCCTGTACTCGGTTCAGGTATACTGCTCCTTGCATGATATGTGTTGCTACATCAACCGCACGGCGATTTTCAACAGGCTCTAGGTAGGAACCTTTTACCCATGCGTTAAATGCGCCTAGTGCAGCTCCTGCCCATATTTGGTAGTCCATTTCACGGCCTGGCTCACCGGTATTTGCCCAACGTGAGGATAGACCAAGATACCAGCGAAAGATAAGTGCCATTTTTCGCTTTGGGTTACCTTTTGCACTGGCGATTAGCTCTGGATCTCGCTGCTCGAAAAATTCAACCGTTCCCGTCCAGATGTCTTCTAATGGTGAGCGGAATATTTGCTTTTCGATCTTCGCGCGTTCATCTGCTGGGATATCATCAATAGAATCATATTCGCGATATAGGTCGTAAAGTTTCTGTGCGCGCATGGGGAATAAGGTTCCACGCTTTAACACTTGAAGCTTTACACCCATTTCGAACATGTCGGCAGCAGGTGCCATGGCGACATCGGCCATTTGGGCGACGGCTAGGGCTTTTCGTACCGGGTCGGATGATCCTGATTCTGGGCACGGTTGATTGATACTACCAGTAACAATAAAGTCGGCTCCCAGCGCAAAGGTTGCTAACGCAGCTTGAGGCGTTCCAATGCCTCCGCCCGCTCCCACTCGCAGTGTTTGTGGATAGTTGTATTGTGCTTGGACTTCATCGCGGAGTGCGATGATAGCAGGCAGTAGTGTGACTAGAGGTCGATTATCAGTATGGCCTCCTGAGTCTGCTTCTGCGGTAATGTCGTCGGCCATTGGGACCTGTTGCGCCCATTCAGCTTGTTGTGCTGTGATAAGGCCTTTTTCGATTAATGGCGTTAAGTATTTTAATGGAGCAGGCTCCATAAAACGTTTAGCGACTTCGGTACGGGATATCTTGGCAATGACTCGATTGCCAATAACAATATTGCCGCTGGCATCTTGCGAAAGTCCTGCCGCTCTATATCGTACCACTTGTTCTGTTAACCCTAAAAATGCCGATGCTTCTACAGTAGTCACATTGTACTTTAAGAATAGATCTACGTTACCGCGCTCCAGAGCCGGTTCTTTAGGGCTATGAATTAGGTTCGCTGCATAAGGGCCATTCGGAAGTGCTGCTTGAATCTTTTGTAATGATGTTTCTACGTGAGACGGCACACAACCACCGGCACCGAATGAACACAGTATTCCAGCTTTACCTAAAGCGATAACGAGCTCAGCAGATGCAATGCCATTGGCCATTGCTCCGGCGTAATACGCGTAGTGAGTTCCATGGGCAGTGCGATAAGCAGGGTCACCTAGCTGGGCAACACTAATAGGCGCGGTATAAGCTTGGACGTTAAGGTTGCCGGCCAATTCACCAGGATGTGCTTCATTACTAACACCAATCACTCCGTTTTTTTCTACAAAGTAGCAAGGCTTATCGAGGTTGCTGATTTTAGCTTGTATAGAGGCTTCATCATAAGAAACCGTTGCGTCCGATACACTCCAACACCATTGAGTATTTTGGGTGCTGTCTAATAAAGAAAGTTTGTTTGTCATATTACTGTCCTTAATATCTTCTGTCTTATAGCGATCGTTTACGCTTCTTTAATAGCGATAGCAATATCATATACTTCATAGATTCGCAGTCCGTCTTTCGACAGGCTAGCATCACCGATAACAACAACTTCGCCGTTGTTATGCTGTATATCTGTGATATGCACATCTAATGACATTTTTTTGTTGGTTGGGTTTATCTGGCCGCGATACTTCCATTTAACAGTGCTTAAAATGGTAGAAAACATAGGGTTACTAAATTCCGCTCCCAGATTGTTTTCTAATGCATAAACTTGCATCGATTGAATAATGGCTTCAACACCTAAAGAGCCGGGCATCACCGGGTCACCATGGAAGTGGAACGGGAAGAACCAATCAGTTACATCAATCGTTCTTTCCGCAAAGATATACCCTTTACCTTCTTTACCACCATCAGCAACAATTTCAACGCGGTCGATAAAGTTAAGCTGGCCACCTGCCAGTTTATAATGAGGCTTGGTTGCCGGTGCTTGGTACATCGATTGTTGTATTTCATCGGATGTTAGGTCAATCGTAATAACATTCGCTTCAGCCGTATTATTGACTCGATGCCAAGGTTCGGTAGTTTGGCCTTTATCCAGCCCAAGCTGATCTTTAAGGGCGCTGGCTTCAAAATATCCAAATACCGCAGTGCCTTTATAAAACGGCTCGTTATCTGTGCTCAAAGTAAAGTCAAAAGACTGCACAATATTGTTACCGACGATCGTGGTAGATAATAAGTTCGAATCGTTGATTATAGTTTTTCCACGCAGATCCACTTCACGCAACAAAGTGCCAGAGCCATCTAGATTACGGAAAAATAATTCTTTATCAGGGAATCGAAGAGTTGTTCCTGCCCACGCAGATACAAATCCATTAGGTTGCAGTGATATTTCCATCAATACTGAGTACGGCATTACAGATGGGTGTGCATTACCTGTGTAATACCATGCATCTGCCGGAACTTCATATTCACCCTTGCAGTAAGCAGGTTTTTTAAGTTCCCCTCGCTTACCTCTAACCTCGGTAACTCGAGTTGTAAGTTGCAAATCACCACAAGGCGTTCTTGGCGGCGTGATATCTCGGTAGAAATCAAAGTCAGAACCAAAACACTTGCTGATATCTCCCGTTGCAAATTCAAACATGTGGTACGGCTGGTACGGTACGGTATCGGGTACACGGTTATCAGCAATACCTCCCACTGGAGGGTTTAAATGTGGTGCTTCAAAGTGAAGAATCGGGGTTACACCGGTTATTTTCTCACGAGATAAGTCTGATTCAGCCCGCATTAATGGGGCCGTTAGGATTGGGTTTTCATCAACCTCTTCAAACGAAACTGATTCAATATCTGTAGATTCAATGCCAACAGGCTCAGCAGCCAGTGCCGCTCCACCCTGCTCTTTTAGCATCACGCTGATATTCTTGAAATCAACAACCACTTTGCCATTAAGAATAATATCTACATTGGCTTTCGCGTAAGGATAAGGACTTAAGCCAATCTCTGTTACTTCCATTCTATATTCTAACGTTGCATGCTGTGGTAACACTTGACCACGACAACGAACCTGCTGTGCTTCACCAGGCATTGGCTGGAATCGAGCATCTGTTACTTCTGTGTGCATGCCCAAATACATCATGTAAAACATGAGTAGCTGACCACAACCTTCTGCCATCAATGAACCGGCCATTACCTGATCATCTTTAAAGTGACATGGAAAGTACCAATGGTTTGGATCTAATTGCTTTTGCCCTTCAACAATACCAAGTCCCCACGCTCCTGCTTTTGACTGAATAGAGGTTACTCGCTCAATCATTAAGAACTTTTCAGAAGCAAAACAAAGCGCCGGGTTCTTCCCATGCTTGTCATAAGCAGGACCAAAACACCCTGCAGTATCACCATCAACAAGCTTACGCATTTCTGCGTACTCAAACGTTGTTTTTGGTGTTGTTAACAATGGTTGGAAATCGTGCTTTACCGCGTTGGCAATTTCTTTTCTGTCGTCATCATTTTTAATGACGCCTTTTCCATCCGCCAATTCTTCATCAGTAAAGAAACCTGCGCAACCACCGTCCATCTTAAGAACAAGCTTGTCACCGACAAAACACTCATAACTAAAGAAGAACAACAATGCATCGCCATTATTGGCGTAGTTGTTAATACTAATATCGTATCGTAACGTTTCGCCACCAAATGCAAGGTCATCCATAAACGTTAGGGTGCAATCTAACAACCGATATACACGCTCCCCTTTATTGGTGAAATCTATGCCAAGATAGCTGATCAATAACAAATCACACTGGCCCGACTCAACTGAAACCGCCCAGGGAATTTGACCTGCCACTAAATATGGCGCATCCGTAGGGATGTCATATTCCGTTGTCATCGAACAAGGTTTAAATTCACCGACTGTCGCATCCAGCTTTGTAACGCGGGTTACCAACAAGTAATCTGAGGTAGGAAGACGAACTCTACGAGAGTACGTGTCAACAATGTCAAACTCAGAACCAAATACGTTACCGATTTTCCCTTCAGCAAATTCTACAAGGTCAGCCGCATCCCAAACAATATTATCAGGAATTGAATAACGCTCTTCGAGAACAAGAGGAGCAGAAACTGCATACCCTAGCCCAGATTCAGGTTGGCTTGCAACCTGTGCATACGCCATTGGCGTAACAGGTTCAACACTTACGGGGGACGCATAATTTGTCGATCCAGCGCCTCCGATGGTTGTACTTCCGACACTTTGACCGGACATTGCCAGTTGAATCTGTAGTTCCATAAGTTCTGCAACTTCACCAAGAGCATCTTGTCGAGATTGCAAAAATGCTTGATGGCTCTCGTTTACTTTGCTGAGATTGGCTTTATACGCCGCAAATTGGCTTTTACTTTCACTCATAATCTTATCTGCTGTATTGTCATTATTGTTAAATGCTGGAGACGTTTGAATGATTGCCGCAGGTTTAAAGGCATTGTCTCTGGCTACAGGCTCAACCTTCACGTGAGGTTGCGCGGTAATAGGTTTTGGTAATGGGGTATTCAATAGAGGCTTAATACTCTCTATCGGTTTAACAGGCACTCTTGCCTTAACGGGGTCTACCAGCTTGGCTGGCTCCACTGATTTAACTGATTCGGCAGGCTTAACTGGTACTGCTGGTTTAACTGCTACGACCGGTTTAGCTACAACTGTCGATTCAACCCGCGCTTGCGACCCAACTTTTGCTGTACTCCGAACAGATTCGAATCGCGCTAGATTTTGCTCGCTTAATACACTCTCATGTAGTGACTTACGCCCTAACACAACTTGTTTGATCAAACCTTTTTTGGAGGTTGGTTCCAACAATGTCATATCAAATAAGGATGACAAATCAATATCTATTTGATGGGATGCCAACTTTGCTAATGCTCGCACAAGTGCGGACTTTTCATCCCTACCCTTACTGTCAATTGCTACTGCTAGATGCGTCTTATCACCCAGTGCTGAACTCACATACTGTGTACAAGTATCTCTTGGGCCAAGCTCAATAAATATACGTGCACCATCATCATAAGCAGCGTTCACCAATCGAGGGAAATCAACAGGATTGCAGTACATTTCTGCAATGTTATTAGCAATATTATCTGAGCTAACTTCTACGGGTTGATAACCCACAGCGGAGAACAATGTTGCTGGTGTTTTATTGGCTATTGGCATTCTATGCAACGTTGCCAATTCAGTTACATCTGCTCGAACCAGTGGGCAATGAATAACGTCACTCATTGGTGCGATAAAATTCTCACAATCCAGTTGCGTCACAACCCTTGCACAAGCCGCAGGATCTCCCGCAATAACACACTCACTACCGGTATTGATTAATAATAGGTAAACTTTTTCCTCCGAATCAACAACCGCCTGAACCTGCGCCACCGGCGCTTTCACCGTATAACCAGCCCAAATATCTTCATCGGGCACACTAGCATCAATCCCCCATGCTTCACGCACCGTATCCATTGGGCCAGCTAATCGAGTTCTAAACACGGGCAAAGAATGTAAAAGCTCGCTCATTTTGTCCGCAGAATCCCAAACATCCATGGCATACATCATGGATATTTCACCCATGCTATAACCAATAGCGGACTGCGATGATACGTTAAACTGTTTGCTTAAAATCTCTGTTAGCAGCTTTGCGTAACAAATACCGCTTTCAAACATTGCAATGGGGGTATGAATCAAATCACGTGACAATGCCTTGGTTTGATCTTTGTCAAGAGCCTCAACTGCACGCGGATGGAACAGTTTGTCCCCAATCATGCTATCCAAGCGATTGGTATGCACCTTCATTGTATCCATCATGTCAGGAAACAACCGAAAAATATCTTTGCCTAAGCCGATGTAAGATGCAAAGCCACCGGGGTAAACAAAGCTGACTTTTGCATCTGGGCCAAGTGAGGCTGGAGCAAAGACACTGCCATTAGGCGTAATCCATGTTTTCCCTGATTGAATCGCTTTTACAACACCATTTTTCGCAGCACCAATTTCTTGGGCTAATTGCTTTGAGGTTGAAGCCAATAACGCAACGGTGTATTTAGATTTTTTACCCACCATTTCCGAAAACTGTTCGGCAGCTAAATGGCGTAAAGACACATTATTAATACGTAATTCACACTGAATAAGCGAATCAACTAACTCTACTTGCGAGTTCCCCTGCACCAAGACCAAAGTACTGTTATCTTCAACATTTAACTTTGAATCTTCCGAGGAGCACGCTTGAGATTGCTGTGAAGGCTCTGATAAGACCACGTGAGCAGCCGTATCATCAGCGCCTAAACCACTGATGCTTGCACAACGCCCATTTTCAGTTAACCAATTCTTTGATTCATTTTGAACGTAGAACGTACTGCTATCCCACACCGATCTATCAGAGGGAGCTTGCCAATTTGGAACACCGGGGATATATCGATTTTTTAAACATAATGCCGTTTTGATAAGGCTTGCTATACCAGAGGCAGAATAGGTATGACCAATATTCGCTTTTACACTACCTATAGCGATAGCTTTTTCACTAGCACCACCTGCCACATTCTCACCGGAATGATAAACAGATTTTAGACCAACAATTTCTTGTTGATCTTCTTGATGATTACCACTCGCGAATGCTTCTATATAACCAATATCCGTTGCAACTCGACCTGCTTGATTCAGAGCATTGTTACTAGCCGTCGCCACCGCATTGGCATCATTTCCTGCGCTAAATCCAATACCGTCGATTTGGCAATAAGTGCGCTGATTCGTTGAAGTTGCATCGGCACTGCGTTTTAAAACAACTGCGCCTGCACCTTCTCCCACTGACCAACCATTAACAGAATCATTAAACCCCATGCTGTGATCAGCAGTATTTAATGGATTCATTTGTTGGCGCAGCATAACATTTTCTAAACTACCGCTTAGATCAACAGCAGCCACAACAACGGCATCAACATCAGAAGTACCCAAGAGATTTTGCGCTAAATCCAAACACTTAAATACCGAATTTTCTTCTGCAGAGACGGTAAACGCAGGACCATTAAAGTCCCACAAAGAAGAGATACGCGCTGCCATGATATTACCAATGAAGCTGGTATATTTATTAAGCTTGGCAACATCATAAACACTATCTTTAGCGATATTCTCTAACTCTGCCTCATCCTCTTGTGATAACGAAATACCGTTGGCTTTTAAGCTATCCACTATTTGAGTTGTTAAGTTAACCCGGCCTCTAAATTGATGTAATTCCAATTCAGTACCCATCGCAACAAGCACCGCCACATTCCCACCTGGCTCCATGCCTGCATCATGTAATGCACCATCAACAACTTTCATCGTTAGTAGTTGTTGAGGGATTAAACTGTCTTCTTCTTTAGGCGGAACCTTAAATCGCATAAAATCGACATCAAAATTGTCAATGTATGCTCCGGTAGCAGGCGGATTAAAAGGTAAATCACGTTCAAGACTATCAATGCCTTTCCAGCGTTGCTTTGGTAACGGAATAAAGTGCTGAGTACCCGAATAAATACTTTGCTCAAAATTGGAAAGGCCTACACAATTTCCAAATAATGAATCCATGCCAACAATAGCCATGGATTGGGGCTGGTAACTTTTCTTGGAAGCCGCGTCAGAAGCAGAATCACTATCTGCAATTATAGCCGCGCCAGGGATATGCTCTTCAAAAACCATATGAGCATTACAGCCACCAAAACCAAACACACTAGACGCCGCTCGTTTTGGCTGTCCATCGGTAATGGGCCAATCAATGGTTTCAACCGGAATTTGGTCCGCTCCAATCAACCCGTTTTTTGACGATTGAGGATTGTTGACATTGATAGTTGCAGGAATTTTTCCGCTTTGCATACCCATAATGATTTTGGACATACCCGGCATTCCAGCAGCGGTAAGTAAATGTCCTAGATTAGACTTCACCGACCCGATCATTGGTACTTTTCGGCTTTGCCCTGCTTCATTACTGCCAAAGAATGTTTCCATTGAAGCAATTTCAACTTTATCGCCTAATGGAGTACCCGTTGCATGACATTCAACAAAATCTACGGTTGATGGATCAACATCTGCATCATCATAGGCACGTTTGTACGCTAACACCTGTCCTTTTGAATTAGGACTTAAAACATGCTGACCTTTACCATCATTTGATAATCCACCCGCTAAAATACTGGCGTAGATTTTATCACCATCTCGAACCGCGTCGTCATAGCGCTTTAACACCAGCATGCCCGCACCTTCACCGGCAAACAGACCTTGAGAGTTTGTGTCTAATGGCGCGTGAATACCATTTTCGGGGTACGCCTGAAAAATCGAGAAACCCATGTTAACAAAAAATGGGTCACCGCCGCTGACTGCTCCAGCCAACATCATATCGGCCTTACCCATATTAAGATGGTCACACGCAAGCTTTACAGAATACAGGGAAGACGCACAGGCAGCATCTAACGCGTAATGCATTGCGCCCAAACTCAATGATTTTGCAATAACAGCAGCAGGATACCCTGCAATCAAACCATTTTTAGGGTCAACCGGTTGCTTTTCACTCCCATCTACATTGGCAAGATAAGAGTCCAAACAAAAGTCTTCATCGCCTAATAGGGATTTTAATGCCGTTTCCAAAGGCTTGTGATACAGAGGTAAGAATAATTCATTGGATTTTTTGGTTGGAAAAGACAAATTGCCAAGCAATACACCACATCGAGCGAGTATATCTTGACGACCATGATAACCACTGTCTTTAAGCGCCTCTCTTGCAACATAAAGCGACCATTTAAAAACATCGTCCAAGCCAGACAATGTTTCTTCTGACAGATCAAAACCGTCTGCTGACATGGAAAAATCATGAATATAACCGCCCGTTTGACAGTAATATTTATCATCATGGCCTTTTCCCGCTTTATAGAAGCGTTCAGGGGTATCACCCATTTGGTAAGGCGTAGCAAGTGTACGTGAATCTACCTTTGCTAACAGATTACTCCAAAATGCCCCTGGCTCTTTTGAACCTGGAAACAAATTTGCCAACCCAACTATCGCAATTCTTTTCATTTTCTTCCCAAACTATATGACTGTCTGCTGGACGGTCTGTTTAACAATGCATTCAACACGTTATTTTTACACTGAGCCAAACAGTGATGAAATATCAATATCAACTTGATGGCTCACCAACTTCGCTAACGCTCTCACGATGGTGATATGATCATCTGTACCTCGTGCATTCACCGGAACACAGACATGAGGCATATCGACATAATCATGTTTTAGAATTTTTTCTATCCACGTTGAGCATGAACGATCAGCCCCCATTTCTACAAAAACCTTCACGCCGGAATCAACCATTTGTCCAATCAATTTTGGAAAATCCACCTGTTCTGTAAACGATTTCGCAATACTGTGGGCAATGGCCTTTGATCGATGCGGAACAGGCTTGTACACACTGGTTGAGTAATAACGAACGAGACTTCTTTCGTTAACCTCAATGGAATACAAGTCCACAATGCGGTCATATTCTATCTTTGCTGGCGCACTGTGTATCGCAGAAGCAAGCTGTAAAGACATGGCGCGTGTACCCAACGCTTTCACGACTCGTTGACACGCGTCTGGATCACCGCCAATTAACATATTGTCCGGCGTATTAATAATGGTTAAGAAGACTTTCTCTTCTTCAGCAACAGCCTTAGCGACGTTTTCCGGATCACCACGCAAGCTATAGGTATTCCATAACTGGGTACCGGACTCATCAGATTTTGACAAACCCCAATACTCTTTTAGCGCAAAAAGCTCACCGGTAATGTTCTGCTTAAACGTTGGATGATCAGCCAAAGGTTCACTCAAACAACCTGGATCCGTCCACGCATCCAGTGCAACATACATGCTGATCTCCCCCATGCTATAACCAACACCGGCATTAGGCTGGAAGTTAAACTGATCACGAAATGCTTTGGTTAGTAGGTATCCCATACCAACACCGCATTCGCTAATTTTATGCAGATTAACTTTAAGCTCTTTCTCTACCTGTTTTTTCTCTTTGGCATCTAAGCGGTACCGAGAACGAGGGTATAACAATTCCTGTTTAACCGACTGACCAGCATCACGGGACATTTGATCGAGAGATGAATAAGCATCGGGAAACAAGTGAAATAAATCGCGACCAAAATCCACATATGGCGCGCCAATACCTGGATACACAAATGCCACTTCAGCCTCAGCACCCACGGGCGTTGGTGTAAAAAAGCTACCCTTGGGTGTCTTCCTTTCTGTTCTTTCGTCAAATGATGCTGGCAACCCTGCCAACATCAATTCAACTTCTTTTTTCAGTACCTCTGTACTCTCACCCAAAATTACCAACGTGTATTCGACATTGTTTTTTTGGAGCAGAAAATTCTTGAAGTAACCCTGGGCCAACGTTTTTAAATCTGACTCACCGGCAACCTGCAGCTTTAACGTCTGCAAAGCTGCTGTTAATTCTTTGATGTCGTTACCAAGTAAGGGGTAAAAACACCAGCTGACACGAGAAAAATACTCACTCTGACGTTCAACTGCAGATTTGTTTTCGCTCAGTATTATATGAGTCGTAACATTATGCGTCGCAACATTTTCGCTAACAAGATTTATCGCTGCCTTGCGAATACCGTACGTTTTATCTTCAAACCAAGGTGTTGACTCAGTTACCACATAAAAGGGTGAGTTATCCCATATTGTCGGTTGTGACGGTGCATTCCAATCCGGAACCATCGGAATATACCGATGATACAAACCAAGAGAGGACTTAATAATAGAACCGAGCCCTGCAACATGACCACACTGTCCAACAAGGGTATTGATTGATCCCAAAGCACAATCAAGTTTTTTACTTCCTTGACCATAGACTTCAGCTAACCCTACCAACTCCCGTTTAACAGAATCAGCCCTAGAGATGTTATTTTTGTTATCAATAGTAGACACACAATCAATCAACTCAATTTCACCGGAGTCAACCCCAGCCTGCTCTAAGCTCTTAGCGCAGGCCATAGAAACATCTTCATCACTAGCGCTGCTCAAAATAATTGCATGAGGCATTTCTTTAGGAAAGCCCTTCTGCATTAATGCAATCGCCGCTGCACCCTGTGTTTCAGGATACGCTTGCCCTTCACTGACGCTGTTATCAAACAACAATGTTGTCAGCGGGGACTCATTATCAGCACTACTCGTCTCGTTATGCATCGCTGCAATAACAACGCTTTCGCTTGCATCCGAGGACAGACGTTCACTCGCAGCCGCCATCGCTATCTCTAAGGAGTCCACGACGACTATGGAGTTAAACCCTTCGCCGGATGCATTAACGAACATACCAGCATATTGAGATTTATCCCCAAGCAGGTACAAATCAACCTTTTGGAGGTTCAACTGAAAATTTTCACTAATACCACTTCTCATTAATGAATTAACAAAAACCACAAATTCATCAGCAGTAACAATGCTGTCAGTTTTAACCAAAGACTGTCCATCATAGACCGCTTGATCAAGGCGAGCCAAACCGCTCTCCCCTGCAATCAACATATCCATAGCGACAATGGCTAACGGGTAACTCATTCTGCGCTTACACTCCTATTTTGAGATATTTTCACAACATTGTTCTGCAAAAATAACGGATTTAGTGCTTCACTGATTGTCACTTCTGCACCTAACATTCGCCCGTATATTTTTCCGGTCTTAGAATGCAAGGTTATATCTGCACTCATGGTACTGGGCTGATCATTAACAACGTTCAACGATACATAGAATTCTGCCCCTGCGGGGATCAGCTCATATTGTTCATAACGTTTAGCGCTGCTAGGCAAGCTGCCCTTATTTGAGTTTATTTTCACCCAAACCAACATCGCTTGATACAGCACATCATCAACAAACGGGTTGGTTGATGAAACACCGAATTGCCCCTGATCCGCTGTTGCGACTGTTGGCGCATTACAACGCAACATCAAACCCTTTTCATCAACGTCCAGCACTTGCTGGATGCTTTGGAAAGACGAGCCGTGAAACAAACTTCCATTGTCATAGGGAGCGGTAGTTTCAAGGCTAGGTTCGCCGTTTGTCAAAAGATCGTTATCAAGACCGCTAAGCTGAGGTGCAGCAGCAATCTGCTTAACCAAAACCACATCGGCAATATAGTGATTTACACGAAACCCTTTTTGGTTCGTACTCCACACTTTCACTTGCAATGTTACACCGGTATCACTGGATGCGATCTGTTCAACATCCAAAGCCAAGTGTTCAGTTTGTTTACCGTCGAACACGACCCCTTTGTATAAGCGGTAATTATCATAAGCAAAAAAGCGATAGCCAGGACACAAGTCCTCACACACACTCACCATCCATTGAGTGGCACATACGGTTGGAAGCACCGCGTTACCACCAAAGCAATGATCCGCTAAGAAGCTATTTGCCTCTTCGCGGATCGTTCGCGTTACAGTGAGTGTGCCATTGACTTTTTTACCGCTGAATTTCCTTTATTTGCTGCATCCGTCCCATTTGATGGATCACCTCCATCAGCACGCATATCGTTACCGACCATTATTTGCAATCGATCATTGGTTGCAGAAGAAAGTTCATTCACAAACAACTCAGACCCAGCATCCAATGGGATAACGTATACGTTCTTCGCCATGAACATCTTTTTAAGCTCAGGTGTCACCATGCCACCATCCCAAGGGCCCCAATTAAAGGAAACCACATGGCAGGCTGGATGCTGTTGCTTGAAGCTTAACGCTGTTTTGTTCAATATCTCATTGGCAACAGAGTAATCCGCTTGACCTTCATTTCCATAATAACCGGCAGCAGATGAGAACAATGCCAAGTGGGTTAGCTTATCGACATCAACTGCATTCAGTAGTGCGGTTAAGCCTTGTACTTTTGTAGAGTATACGGCATCAAAATCCTCTACCGTTTTTTGTTCAATGTACTTATCGGCAAGAACCCCAGCACCGTGAACAACACCCGTTATCGGACCAAACGTCGCTATCGCAGATGCAAGCTTACCTGGCATTGCATCAACATCGGTTACATCAGCACTTACGTACAACGCCTTGCTTCCTGTTGCTTCAATCGCCGTGATAGCTTGTGATATCTCTCGCGCAGATAACACCGGACGTAATAACTTATTGACCTTAACCGGAGTAGGCTTCTCACCTTGAGCAATCAGCTCTTGCATCGCTAGCTTTTTAAGCTCGGCTTCATCAAGACAATCATTAACCCACTGAGGCTCTTCACTGTCAAAATCAGAACGACCTAGAAGAATAAACTTACACTGATAACGAGCCGCCAATTTTTCCACGCATTTTGTGGTTACCCCTTTGGCACCACCACTCACAAGAAAAACAGAATCTTTCGTTATTGAATTACCTGCTGGTAAGGAGTAACTATCCACGTCTTGAGTTTGTAGTGTCACACGCCCATTAGCGTTATAACCCACCTCAACCAAGCTACTATTCACATCGTACAACTCAGCGAGTATAGCGTTAGTTGCCTCTTCCTCTTTAGTACTCGAAGCAATATCAATGCTACGACAATGAACATTTGGCCATTCTAATTTCAGTGTCTTCGTAAGACCGAACAAACCACCTTGAACAAGGTCTTCACCATTAGCAACACCGTAACCTAATGAACCGTCCATTCTAACAACAGAAACAAATGCACTTCGCCCAGTTTCTGCTGCAGCATTTAGCGTCACTTTTAAGTGTTTCGCTAACAAGAAGCTATTCAGCATTAACGCTTTACTGGCTTCAGGATAATTAACACCCTTCTTCGTTGACGCTATTGTAGGTTGAAGCGCAAAAACTGCCCCAATGCTACCGACGTCCTTCTGAATGACTGCAAGGCTATCTATCAGTGCACTTTCTGACGTATCCGCCATAACAACACAAGGGATTGATTTAGCAACCGAAGAACAAGGCTTAACAATTGCCTTTGGCAATCGTAGTACTGCAGGCTTCCAACCCTTGGCTTCTAACGCGTTAGTTAACAATGCTGTGATCTTAGATCCATCATCAACAACCAATGCAACATTTTCAGTCGGTGTATTCACTTGTAATGCATCGGGAGCCGCTAACGCGACAACCTGAGCAATACTGCTGGGTGCCTTTTCATCGGCGACTTCACTGACGTTTCCAGAAGCTATCGTAGCTGTCTGCCCTGCCGAAGCAGCAGAAACACCTGCTCCGTTGGTAGCAGAGACCTGCGCCTTCATGTAATCCACAATCTCACCCAAAGTACGCAATTCAGATAATTCACTTGCGTTTAACTCTGGAAGCTCAGGTAACTCATCTTGAACAGCACCGAGTATTTCAACACGCTTAATGGAATCGATACCAAGATCAGCTTCCATGTCCATTTCAAGCTCAAGCATTTCTTCTGGATAACCGGTTTTTTGTGCAACCGCAACCATCATCACTTGATTGATTGTATTCAGATCTAACGCTGGTGCAGCAACTTGTGCAGTAACAGAGGTATCACCTGCTGACACTTGCTTTTGCATGTAACCAACAATTTCACCCAGAGTTCTTAACTCTGACAACTCGCTAGCATTTAACTCTGGAAGCTCAGGTAACTCATCTTGAACAGCACCGAGTATTTCAACACGCTTGATGGAATCGATACCAAGATCCGCTTCCATGTCCATTTCAAGCTCAAGCATTTCTTCTGGGTAACCGGTCTTATCTGCAACCGCTGCCATCATCACTTGGTTTATCTTATTCAGATCCAAGGCTGGTGCAGATGTTATCGCAGCGGCTATAGGTGCTACGGCAGCTATCGCTGGTGCTGCAGAAGATACCTGCTTTTGCATGTAATCAACAATTTCGCCTAAAGTACGAAGCTCTGCAAGGTCACTGGCATTCAATTCAGGAAGCTCTGGCAACTCATCCTGAACAGCTCCAAGTATTTCTACACGCTTAATGGAATCGATACCAAGATCTGCTTCCATGTCCATTTCAAGTTCAAGCATTTCTTCTGGGTAACCGGTCTTTTCTGCAACCGCCGCCATCATCACTTGATTAATTTTTGCGAGATCCAGTGCAGGTGCTGATGCTACGGCCGCTGCAACAACAGTAGCAGAGCTCGCTGCTGGTACCTGCTTCTGCATGTAATCAACAATTTCACCCAAGGTACGAAGCTCGGCAAGGTCATTAGCATTCAATTCAGGAAGCTCTGGTAACTCGTCTTGAACCGCGCCAAGTATTTCTACTCGCTTAATGGAATCGATACCAAGATCCGCTTCCATGTCCATTTCAAGCTCAAGCATTTCTTCTGGGTAACCGGTCTTTTCCGCAACCGCTGCCATCATCACTTGATTAATTTTTGCTAGATCCAATGCTGGAGCTGATGATACAGAAGCAACAGGAGCTGAGCTCGCTGCTGGTACTTGCTTCTGCATGTAATCAACAATTTCGCCCAAGGTACGAAGCTCGGCAAGGTCATTTGCATTCAATTCAGGAAGTTCTGGTAACTCGTCTTGAACCGCGCCAAGTATTTCTACTCGCTTAATGGAATCAATACCGAGATCCGCTTCCATGTCCATTTCAAGTTCAAGCATTTCTTCTGGGTAACCGGTCTTTTCTGCAACCGCTGCCATCATCACTTGATTAATTTTTGCTAGATCTAATGCCGGTGCAGTTGATACAACTGCCGCTGCTGCAACAGGCACAGCTCCCGATGCTGACACTTGCTTCTGCATGTAGTCAACAATCTCACCTAACGTACGAAGCTCAGCAAGGTCATTTGCATTAAGTTCAGGTAACTCTGGCAATTCATCTTGAACAGAACCCAGGATCTCTACACGCTTGATAGAATCGATACCAAGATCCGCTTCCATATCCATTTCTAGTTCAAGCATTTCCTGCGGGTAGCCCGTCTTTTCCGCTACAGAAGCAAGCATAACCGCGTTGATTTTTGCAAGATCAAGAGCTGGCTTCGCAACAACCGGTACCGCCACTGGCTGTTGCACAACTTTCTTCTCAACAACAACTTTTGCCGCTGCAGGTCTAACTGGAGCGGGCGCAACAGGCCGCGGAGCTACAGGTGACGCAATCGGCGCTGCAACAACGGCTTGCTGTACTTGCACAGGTGCACGCTGAACAGGAGTTTGAGGAGCAACTATTTGCGAACTAACTGGCTGAGCGCTAACAGGTTGAGCATTGGCAACAGAAGCAACCGGCTCACTTGTTCCATCTAGCACAACACCAGCAGCAGATTGAAACTGCCCCGTCATCATACGCAAAGCAGATGTCGAGTTTTGCGTTTGGTTCTGTAAGTACTGCTCGTGTACTCGTAAAGTATCAGCCTGATAGGAGTGGAACATCATCATGCTACGTTCCACACTTTCAGGTATCACCTGACCTTGTGCCGCTAGCTGAAGCTGTTGCGACATTAGGTTTTCAAATGCATTAGCGTACTGTTGTGGTGACTCAAGATACTTTTGATGAACACCTAAAATTTCGTTCTGGTTTTGATAGAAACTTTCAAGCCCTGCTCCAATGCTATCGGCTAAATTTGCATTGGGAGCAACTGCAGTAGGGGCAACTGGTTGTGAGTTAACAACGGGAGCCGCTACTGGTGCTCGAACAGGTTGAGATACGGGAGCAACATTCTGTACCGGAGCAGCTTGTGCTTGAACAGGCTGCTGCACTGGCGCAGGAACTGCCTTAGCCGCTGGTTTAGCAGGCGCTACAGGTTTTGCTTGCTGAACCGCTTTTGCAACAGGTGCTGGGGCCGCTTGCTGGATAACTTTCACTTCTTGAACAGGCCCTTTTACTTGATGCCCATCTGCTAACGCATCCGTATAGACCTTTTGCGTCTTATCACTAACGTAATGATTTCCACCCAAACTGATAGAAAGAGGAGATTTCTTACGTAACGTAATATCTTCACGCTCCATTTCATAAGGATCAATGCTAGACAAAGAAATCCCCGCGACGGCCAATTGAATAACGGCTTGTCGAAGCTGAACATCAGCATCTTTCTTAGGATTAGCATTTAGAGCAATAGCGACGTGTGGTTGATCACCCAAAATATTACTGACCAACTTAGTCAACGTATTCTTTGGACCAAACTCTACAAAAACACGTCCGCCTGCGTCATAAATATTTTCAATAGACTCTTTAAAACGCACAGGCTCTAAAATGTGATTTTTAAGCGCTTTCTTAATAGAAGCGGGAGTACTTGGGTAAGCAACACCCGTTCCGTTAGCAAACACAGGAACATTAGGCTTACTGAATTTGGTTTTCTGAATTTCATCCGCGAAAGGCTTTTGAGCATGGCCAACTAACGGCGTATGGAACGCAGCCGATACCGGCAATGAAACAACCTTATAGCCTTTATCTTCTAACTCTTTTTTAACTGTCTGGATTTTATCAGTCTCACCCGCTACAACAACTTGATTTTTAGAGTTGTAGTTTGCGATCGATACGCCTTTACCCTTTAGATCAGCATCTAAATCAGACACATCACCAACAACAGCAATCATCGCACCCGCATCAAATGATGCATCATCAGGCGCAGCCATTGCCGCACCACGTGCTTTGGCTAAACGGTAATAATCATCTTCACTGATAACACCAGCGGCCCACAATGCCGTTAGCTCACCAAAACTATGACCTGCAACAAAGTCAGTGGTAAACCCTGCTTTGCTAAACAAATCAAATAATCCAGCACTGATCACACCAATAGCAGGTTGTGCATTTTCAGTTTTCTGTAACTCAACATTTAATTGCTTTTGAGCTTCTTCATTAAAAACAGGCTTAGGATAAAGTGCATCGGTTAACGACCCACCGTCCTCAGCAAACAAACCATTCATCGTTTCAATGCTTTGCATTACTGTTGGATAGTTAATCGCAAGCTTAGAACCCATGTTTACATACTGAGAACCCTGACCTGAGAACAAGGAGACAACCTTACCTTCGGTTTCTAACCCTTTCTCACGATAATATACACCCGTTGGTAATTCCCAAGATGCTGCTTCAGGCTTGCTTGCAAACCCTTTTGCGATTGACTCAAGTGCCTTAATGCTTTCACTCACTGACGCAGTAGTAAAACCAACACGAGCTTGATCTAACGCTACATCACGTAACCCATTATCTCTTAGCAATTCAAAGTGAGCTTTCTCTGCATCCGTGCCTTTTAATACAGCGATAGCCGCTTCACAATTCGCCTTAAGATCAGATGACGTAGCTGCAGCCAACAATACAAACTGATTAACACTTTGTAGACGGTAAGCGCCTTCACATTTAGGCCTGTATTCTTCTAAGACATAATGGAAGTTTGTACCACCAAACCCAAACGCACTGATACCTGCTCGGCGTGGCGTGCCATCGGGACGAGCAACCCAAGGACGAGTGTCTGCATTAATATAAAACGGAGAGTCATCTAAGCCCAATTTTGGATTAGGGTTTTTAACATTAATAGTCGGTGGGAGAACTTTATGATAAAGCGCTAACGACGCCTTAATAAATCCGGCAGTACCTGCCGCCGCTTTAGTGTGTCCAATCTGAGACTTAACACTTCCTAAAGCAATGTATTGCTTATCATCACGTCCATCATCAAATGCTTGACGCAAACCATTAAATTCAGCGACATCACCAGCAGCTGTACCCGTACCGTGGGCTTCGATTAACCCAACAGTCTGTGGATCACAACCTGCATCTTCATACGCCTGAAGAAGTGCCTTTGCCTGGCCTTCAGGACGCGGAGCATAAATACTCTTATACTTGCCGTCACTAGAAGCCCCAACACCTTTAATAACACTGTAGATACGATCGCCATCTCGCTCAGCATCTTCTAGACGCTTAAGAGCAACCATACCCAGTCCTTCACCAACCAACATACCCCGAGATTCTTCATCAAAGGTCTGAACACAATCAGCGTCAGTAAATGCAGGAGTCTTGCTGAAGCTCATATACATCGTAATGGAGTTATCACAGCAAACACCACCTGTAATCATCACATCACTACGGCCTTCTAATAATTCTGACAACGCCATACGAGTTGCTGCTAATGAACCAGCACAAGCCGCATCAACCACACAGTTCATACCACCAAAATCAAATCGGTTAGCAATACGACCTGCAATAACGTTACCTAACATTCCTGGGAACGAGTTTTCTTCCCAACCTACGTAGGCTTTTTTAAACTTCTCAATAATAGTGTCAATATCTTTCTCTTCTACACCACTACTCACCAACACCTTCTTCAATACTGGGTACTGAAGACGAGATACCAATGGTGCCAATAATTTTTGCCCGCCACCCACACCTAACGTAATACCGATTCGCTGAGGATCGTATCCAGAATCAGGGCCAATGCCCGCATCTTCTAAAACATCTTTAGCAACAATTAACGATAATAGTTGCGCTACATCGGTAATTTCCAAGATATTCGGCGGCAAGCCAAATTCCATAGGGTTGAAATCAAGGTCAGGTATAAAACCACCACGCTTACAATAGGTCTTATCTTCTGCTGTTTTATCCGCGCTGTAATAATCATCTATCTTCCAGCGATTCTCAGGAACATCGATAATGCAGTCTATTTTATTTAGGATGTTATCCCAATAGGACTGAAGGTTCTTTGCCTCGGCAAAAACACTGGCCATTCCAACAATAGCAATCGGTGTCTTTTGTAATCGAGAATTCAGTCGAGTGGTATTTTCCTCGCTCATCGCATGTTCCTTTATAGATAAATTCAAATAGTGGTTATATTTTTTGTAAAACGTTAATTACGATTATCTTTTAGCCAAATCCCAAACCTACCCCCCACAAATTGCGAAAGAATAGATTCTGATTGGAAAGGGGCTTAACTAGAATTCTGCTGACCGAAGAGTCGGTCTGATGACAAGATGGATAAGCAGCTTTATTAGCGGCTATGAGCATGAATCCCAAAAACGGACATTTCAGGAAGACACTCAACAATATAGTTAAAATACGCATAACCCATTCATTCAACACTTGCGTACTTTTTACACCTTCATCTTTAAGCATTTTTTAGTAACTATGTGTTTTGTTTTATTATTATTGTTATCACGTTTCCCTGTCCCCTAAACCCCAATCAAATACAATATGATGGCTACCCATGCTTATATTGTCATTTACCAAACACCGATCTAAACCGAACAAAGGTTTAGGGATATCACCACTATATAGATAGTTTAGGTGTTTTCTTTGGGTGGAACGTGTTCAAACAAGCTAAATTTGTGAACGTACAAGACTACCTGACTTAACCCCTAGCTATCAATTGATTATGTCCGATAAATGTAAACATTTGTTTAGTTTTTTGAAATGGGTACCATTTGGGCACTTATCAGCCACCCTCCCCTGATAACCTAACCCTCCGTGCAATACTCACAAAACACACCTAATACGAGATTCTTATTAAGTTTTGTTTGAAATCTCCTTAAAAAACATATATCTTACGCGCCTTACAGTTTGGAGAGGTGTCCGAGTGGCCGAAGGAGCTCGCCTGGAAAGCGAGTATACCGCAAGGTATCGAGGGTTCGAATCCCTCCCTCTCCACCACGCTGTACGTTGATTTACAAGGGTGTGCAGTAATCTAATTAATTAGACTTTAGTAACCTTCGCTTTAAGACTCTTCTTCCTCCTCATTAAAATTATCTCTATATAACAACGACTTAGATAGCACTACCTCTAGAATCTCCTATTCTTAATATTTGATAACCTTCACATATAGACAAATTTAATTTTCCCCAATAAATTCAATATGTTACCTCTACGGGCTTTTTTTACACGACCTGAATAACCTTAAAAAGTGGGCTCAACCCCATACGGAATCAAGCTCAACTTGGCATTGCAACAAATGCGGACGTTTTTTAGGTAACCCTAAAGGCGGGCTGAATCCCTCTAAGTGAACAGTATCAGCTAAAACATTTAGACGTCTTTTTCCAAACGGATAATTAACCCCTAGATATTTCACTTCGGGTCAATTAAACGTCATGCTCCGCCGCCAATTATCCTCAGACGCAGATGACATGCTGCAAACAATCCTTGACCTCCTCTCCATAGTCATTCGCAGCCTTACCCCGGTAGGGAGAAAAAGGCTAATTGCTGAAAACTTAGCATTACGCCAACAACTCATAGTTCTAAAAAGAGGTAACAAGCGTTGCCCCAATCTAACACCTGTCGATAGAACGTTGTTTGCTGTCTTATCTGGACTGATCCCCCAGCACCGACTAGAAAGGATTGCGATAATCCCGTCTCCTCAAACCTTACTTGGCTTTCACAAAGCGCTGGTCACCAAACAATACCAAAAGCTCTTTGGCGCAAAAAACAAAAGAAAACCAGATCGAAAACCGTTAAACCAGGAACTCATCAATGCTATCGTAACGATGAAAATGAAAAACCCACGTTTTGGTACAGTGGACTTCCCAGAGTTTACTAGACACTTTCTAGCCTAGAAAAATAGTCGTTTTCAAACGCCACAGGTGACACGCCCC
>CAJXZM010000078.1 GCA_913063125.1 uncultured Gammaproteobacteria bacterium
GAATATTTATCTCAGAAACGAAATATCGTCAACAATTTCAGTACCACCATCAAAATCATCGCAAGCCAGAGTGAGGCTGCTTTATTGTTCTCAGACATTTCAGTCTTGCAAGAAAACCTTGATAGCCTGCAGCTTAATACTGATGTAGTTGCAGGCTGTCTTTACGATGACTCCTACCAACTAATGGCCTCATTTATAAAACAAAGAAAAGGCTCAGCATGTCCACCGCACCCTGACACCAATCTTAGTAGCTTTGAAAATGGCCAATATGTTCGATCAGAGCCAATTATTGTCGATGAAGAACAAAAAGGGTTACTGTTTATTCAAGTGTCGCTAAAAAGCCTCTACAAGCATTTGTCTACATATGTTATTACCATGCTCATTGTTGCTTTTATAATTAGTATAGTCGTCTTCAAATTTTCTGAGTTCTTACAAAAAATCATCTCCAGCCCTCTATTACTCTTAAAACAGACGGCTAATGAGATCTCAGATACACAGGACTACTCTCTGCGAGCAACCAAAGTGAGCTCCGATGAAATTGGTGATCTGGTTGATACATTCAACAGCATGCTAGACACCATCAAACAACAAAATGACACCATTGTGGAAGATGCTGAACTCCTTGATCAAAAAGTAAAAGAAAGGACTGCTGAACTGGCCATCGCCAACAACGAGTTAGCCACAAGCAACCAAGAACTTGAAACCTTCAGTTATTCCGTATCGCACGATTTACGGGCCCCTCTCAGAGCAATTAATGGCTTTACTCAAGCATTAGAAGAAGATTGCGGCGAACAGGTAGATGATATCGGCCGTAGCTATATGAAACGGATACTGGCTGCCACCAAAAAAATGGGAGGTTTAATCAACACCCTACTGACATTATCACGGGTTACCCGAAAGGAGATCGAGTTATGCGATATCGACCTTTCTGCTATGGCAAAAAGCATTTCTGACGGATTACACGAGCATCACCAAGAACGTAAAATAGAAATCTTTATTCAGCCTAACATTACCTTATCTGCAGATTCACAGCTTATTGAAATTGCTCTAGACAACTTAATAGAGAACGCCTGGAAATACACAGGCCAACAGCTGATGGCAAAAATCGAATTTGGTAGCACAACCATTCAAGGTACAACTGTTTACTTCATCAAGGACAATGGGGCTGGATTTGACAATCAATATTCAGACGACCTATTTACCCCGTTTAAGCGCTTACATACTACTGATCAGTTTGACGGGACTGGCATTGGGCTAGCAACAGTCGCTAGAATCGTCCATAGGCACCAAGGTGACATATGGGCAACGTCCGAACCAGACAAAGGGGCTCAGTTTTACTTCACTATTAACGCCCCTAAGCCTAACACTACAATACGTGAAGTTACCCCGTGAATTTGGATATATTGCTAGAAAAAACAGCCCTTTTTGGAGCATACTGGTTAGACCTCAGTAGAACTCATAATTAAAATAACTGGAAAGACTATTGTGGATAACGATCTACAGATTCTAATAATTGACGATTCGGATGATGACGCATTCCTCATCACTCGCACTTTAACGCGTGGCGGCCTAAAGGCAAACTACAAACACGTCAGAAATGAAGCAGAGCTAAGGGAATCTTTAGCATACCATTGGGATGCCGTTGTCTCCGATCACAACATGCCTGCATTGTCCTCCCCTGAAGTCATTCAAATCGCAAAAGAGTCAGACCCTGAGCTACCTGTCATTGTGGTTTCTGGCACAATGGCAGAGACCGTTGGTATAGAGGCGATGAAGGTAGGCGCTCAAGATTACGTAATGAAGGACAATTTATCTCGTTTGATACCTGCTATTCAACGAGAAATTGACGCATCTGTCAGCCGTAGAGCCAGAACATCAGCAGAGAAAGATCTCCACTACCTCTCGTACCATGACACTTTAACCAACCTACTCAATAGACAAGAGTTTGAACGGCAATTAAGGATTCACGCTGACACCGAAAACACACCGTTCAGCGTATTAATGTATCTGGACCTAGATCAGTTCAAAATCATTAATGACACCTGTGGGCACGTTGCGGGAGATGAATTACTCAAGCAAGTGACCAAGGCACTGCAACTCCATATTCGAGACACTGATCTTTTGGCCAGATTAGGGGGGGATGAGTTTGGTATTCTACTAGCCAATACAACTAAAGAGTCTGCCATTGAGTTAGCCAAAAGAATAAGAGATGAAATTCAAGAACTCAAATTCTCATGGAAGAACACACTTTATGACATCAGTATTAGCATCGGCCTGGTGGACACTGACGAGCATAACGGCGTTATTGACCAACTCCTAAGCTCTGCGGATATAGCATGTTATATCGCCAAGGAAAAAGGTCAAGACGGCCTTCAATGGTACAGTGAAGATAACGAAGTATACCATCAACGCCGTAGTGAGATGCAGTGGATCGGAAAAATCAGACAGTCATTAAAAGAGGACTGCTTTGTATTGTACTTCCAACCAATGAAACAGCTCAGCTCAGGCAATGACGGCCCCCACGGTGAATTCCTTGTCCGACTGAAAGAAGATGGAGAGCTAGTGCCGCCCGGGGCATTCATTCCAGCTGCTGAAAAGTACAATCTAATGCCGTTAATTGATCGCTGGGTCGTTGATAATGCCTTCAAATATCTTGCAGAAACAGGCTTGGGCAACAAAAATGACGGTACGTTTTTTATAAACCTCTCTGGACGAACCCTCAGTGACCCTGCTTTTTTTAATGACGTACGGGCATTACTCAAAAAACACGACATAAAATCCAATCGCATCTGCTTAGAGATTACCGAAACCGCCGCCATTGACAATCTAACGGATGCTGTCGGCTTTATTTCAGAAATTCGTGATGAAGGGTTTAAGTTTGCCCTGGATGATTTTGGCGTCGGTATGAGTTCCTTTTCCTACTTAAAAACTATCCCTGTGGATTACCTGAAAATTGACGGTAGTTTTGTTCGAAACCTCCTAAACGACCCTATAGATCGTGGGATCGTTGAAGCCTGCAATCAAGTCAGTCATCGAGCTGGGTTAAAAACCATTGCAGAATTTGTGGAAAACGATCAAATAGAAGCCGCCCTCAAAACCATCGGTGTCGACTTCGGACAAGGGTTTAGCATCGCAAAACCTGGTCCATTGAAGTAGCTAAAGATACTAAGCTAGGCGATCTTGCCCTCAGCCTTATGTTCGAAACCTAATAACTCCGGCTTACCTATTCCATAGCCTTGAACAAAATCGACACCAATTTCCTTCAATTTCAATAACGTCTCTTCGTCTTCAACAAATTCAGCAATGGTCATAGTATTCATTACATGACCCACTTCATTGATTGATTTAACCATTGCAAAGTCGATGGGGTCAGACACCATTTGCCGAACAAATCCTCCATCTATCTTTAGGAAATCAACGGGCAGAGACTTAAGGTAACCATAAGAGGAAAAGCCACTACCAAAATCATCAAGCGCAAACTTACATCCATACGCTTTAAACTTATGAATAAAACGTAACGTTTGCGACAAGTTATATATCGCCATAGATTCCGTTATTTCGAAACAAATACGGTCCCCTGGAATGCCGGTCAACTGAAATTGCTCTTCAACATACTGGAAAAACATTTCATCACTCAGAGAATCTCCTGACAAATTAATTGAACACAGCCCCACCCTAGTACGCTTCCCAGCATTAGCAGCTAACCATGTGAATGCTCGATGTATTACCCAACGATCAATTTTAGGCATCAAGTTATAACGCTCTGCTGCTGGTAGAAATTCCCCTGGGGCTATTAGGCTACCATCTGTGGCCAGCATCCGAATAAGTAATTCAAAATGAACATCCGTTCCCGCAGCAAAGGAAATCGGGGTTATTGGTTGAGAACACAGAACCATAAGATCATGTTCCAGCGCATAATTTATTTTGGTAACCCATTCTAGTTGCTCGTGTTGGTACGCCAAGTTTTTTTGGTTTTTGTCATACAATTGAATTCGATTTTTACCAGCATCTTTTGCCGCATGTACTGCAAAATCAGCGTAACTTAATGCGGTCTGCACATGCTTTATGTTATCCGCAAGAAGTACAATACCGATACTAGGCGTTAGCGTAAATATTTTACCACCCCAGACAAAACGAAATGCGCGAATGGAATCAAGAATTGAATTCGCGATACTCATAGCCCCATCACTGCCACAATTATTCAACATAATGGCAAATTCATCCCCTCCCATGCGAGCTACAATGTCATATGTACGAACCTTTTTTTCAACCAACTTCGCTATTTTTCGGAGAAGTTCGTCACCAGCATGATGGCCACAACTTTCATTAATAACTTTAAACTGATCAAGATCTACTAGCAAAAAAGCATGGGTGTGTCCCTTTCGTTTCGCTGAATCAAGAGATATCTTGATTTGCTTTTCGAATTCTTGCCTATTGTATAGATTGGTTAATGCATCTTTACAGGTCTGTAATCTTAAACGCTCTAGCAAAGACTGTGACTCTGAGACGTCATGAAACATCACAACAAATTCGGAAATGCCATCATCACAAATAACAGGACTAACGCTATAGGTTACCCAAAGTTCAATACCATTTTTTGTTTCAACCAAACTGTGAGAGTCGCATTCCACTGCAGCCTTTGATATTGTACAAGCATCATACAACAATTGAATATTGTCAAAACTGGCATTAAAAGGCGAGAACACATCCTGTATTGCCCTACCTTCATAACCATCGCCCCAAGACAATAGTCGTTTAGCCGCATCATTTAACGTCTTAACATAACCTAAGCTATCCGTTGTAATTACACCTTCTTTTATTGAACCAAGTGCGTAACTAACCTGGCCTAACGTATCCGTGTTTGAGTCTTGTTTAACAATAAGCGCTTTCAGTCGCTTATGCTCCGTTATATCGAGATAAGTAACAATGACACGGCCGTGTTCATCTGAGGAATTTTGTATAGGTAGGTATTGCAACTGAACGGAACGTTCCCCGCCATCTAATCTGCATAATTTTAGCTGGCCACTAACAACATCAGTTGAAACAAGAATATCAGATAAAAGCCTTACCACATCAGTCATTGTTGATGGCTTCAACAACTCTCCAATTCGAGTAGCGTAGGTAGGCTCATGAGAAGCATCGATTAAAGCTAAGAATGCAGGATTAAAATCAACCACATCCACATAGGACAAGCATTGATCCACAACCTGGGGGTTTGCGTTAAGAAATAATTCACATTCACTGACGCTTATCTGACTAAGGGTTAGCGATGTATCATTTCGACGTAACTCAGCCTTCAAAAAAGCTTTCGCATTACTCCAATCCTCAATACGCGTTGGCGTTGGAGAATGGTTAAAAAAATGAGAGAATTTTTCTTCGCTAGAAAATGCGGCTTCGGACGTTACTTGGTGTTGTTGATTTTCTTTAATAAGCAACTCAACGGCTGCTTCTAAAGGGCTTTTGGATAATAGATTCGCTCTCGAAGAACTACCGACATTTCCAGGGTAAAGATCACCGACAAACAAGCCTGCCACGATAAGCCTTACAGGCTCGATCACTCCTGCGCTAAGCACATCGTCTAAATCACCCCATTGGTTAACGCTAATTTCTACCATAACTTCAATTAGATATATTTCGCCAAGAACCACATGAGCCAATTATCGATCATGTTTAGCAAACGAAAACACTTATCATTAAATCAACCCAAAACAACCTGAGTAGGGCTGAAACCATTATTGAAGTGTAGCCAGTATTAAGCGATATATAGATTGCTTGTGTAAATAATTGTTAAATTAAATGGTCTGGTTAATTTTTGCACAAAAAAGCAATGCAGATGGGATCAGACTGATCGACAGGCTTACCAAGGTTAATCAGACCATTACCAACCATTGTCCACTCTCTGTGATGCAAGTGCATATCCAAGCCATCATAAGCACGCTTACCGGAGTGAGTAATAACATAAGTGCCATTAGTGCTATGGTCAACCAGCACTAACTCTCCGTACCGACTTTCAATACGGGCGTGAGATCTAGAGGCAGTTTCTGAGGGTATAACAAGATTACAATGGTCACCACGCCCAATAATAAAAGGTGTGTTACGCTCCATTACTGACACTGTTCGACCGTTAAACGTAAGCTCTATCTCAGCCAACTCGTCAAAGGTTTCAGGGGCTTTAATCGGTGCGAATAACGACGTTGCATCATCCAAGTCCCACACAATTTCAATCGTATCGATAGGTTCAGATTTTCCTTTTACCTTAACGCGTGTAAACGGGCGACACAGACTTTTTTTGCTACTAGGTAGATCACTAACACTTTCAGATGTTGTTATGCTTTGCCCCCCCTGTGCCAGCGATGCAACACGAGACGCAACATTAACGGTATCTCCGTATGGATGCCCCTTATCCATCTCAACCGGGCCCTTGTGAAAACCAATACGGATATTGATTTTATGGCCTTTTGAGGTTGGTGTGAACGCAAAAAACTGCTGTATATCACACGCACAATTGGAAGCATCAAGCGACGTTTCAAAGTAAGCCATAACTTCATCGCCAATAATCTCAGCGACAACGCCATTATTCTCACGCACATACTTAGAAATACTATTTAAGCTTTCCACAATGCAATCATGGGCATCTTTGTCACCCAACGTTTCGTACAGCCGAGTGCTACCCGCGACATCAGCAAAAAATATAACCAGTTCCAATCCGTTTTTAATCATTATTATTGCGGAGAACGCCCTTAAGCTGCAGTTTGATCATAAGTATAGTGCATCTAACCGTAATCTAAACTAGGAATGGTTCTCTCCGAGAAAAAACCAGGTATCCAATACAGAGTCAGGGTTAAGTGACACAGAGTCAATGCCCTTCTCCATCAACCATAATGCAAAATCCGGATGATCTGACGGCCCTTGTCCACAAATACCAATATACTTTCCCGCTCTCTTACACGCGTCAATAGCCATTGATAACAAGATCTTAATGGCCTCATCACGTTCATCAAAGAGGTGCGATACAATGCCAGAGTCTCTATCAAGCCCTAAAGTTAACTGCGTAAGATCATTTGAGCCGATCGAAAAACCATCAAAATGCTCTAAAAATTTATCGGCAAGCAACGCATTAGTGGGCAACTCACACATCATGATCACTTTTAGATTATTTTTCCCGCGGATAAGACCATTTTCCGCTAGTTGCTTCACAACCTGTTCTGCTTCACCCACAGTACGAACAAAGGGCACCATAACCTGAACATTATCTAACCCCATCTCCTCTCGAACCTTTTTCAGTGCTCGACATTCAAGATCAAAACAGTCCTTAAAGTTATCTGAAACATAGCGTGAAGCACCACGAAACCCTAACATAGGGTTTTCTTCTTCTGGCTCGTACAACTTTCCACCCAACAAATTAGCATATTCGTTAGATTTAAAGTCAGACAACCGGACAATAACCGGTTTCGGATAAAAGGCTGCAGCTAACGTAGAAATACCTTCTACCAACTTCCCTACGTAATAATCAATGGGCCCGCCATAACCAGCAATACGCCGTTCAACAGAGCTTTTTACATCTTTAGGCAGCGTGTCAAAATTCAGTAGCGCTTTCGGATGAATCCCTATCATGCGGTTAATGATAAATTCTAGCCGAGCCAATCCAACGCCTGCATTAGGCAATGATTGGAAATCAAATGCACGATCTGGATTCCCTACGTTCATCATGATTTTGAAAGGAATGTCTGGCATAGATTCAACCGAATTTCTCTTAACATCAAAATCCAAAGCCCCCTCATATACCAACCCAGTATCACCTTCTGCACAAGAGACCGTCACTTCTTGGTTTTCTACAAGAGTATCGGTGGCATCACCGCAACCAACAACGGCAGGTATACCAAGTTCACGAGCAATAATCGCGGCATGGCACGTTCGACCACCACGATTCGTCACAATCGCAGACGCACGTTTCATCACCGGCTCCCAATCAGGATCCGTCATATCACTAACAAGAACATCGCCAGGCTGGACTTTATCCATCTCACGAATATTCATAACAACACGAACCTTGCCGCTGCCTATTTTATGACCAACACTTCGGCCTTCTACAATTACATTGCCCTTTTCTTGCAGTAGGTAACGCTCCATAACGTTACCACTTCGGCTTTTAACGGTTTCAGGTCGCGCTTGAACAATATAAATCTTTCCATCTTCACCGTCTTTTGCCCATTCGACATCTACAGGGTGGCCGTAATGTTTTTCAATGATCACACATTGCTTAGCTAGATTTTCGACATCAGAGTCCGTTATCGAAAAATGTCGACGCTGATCCTCGTCGACATCCACGGTACGCACTGATTTACCGGCACTATGTTCATCGCCAAAGATCATCTTGATAGCCTTACTACCCACATTACGACGCAATATGGCCGGCCTGTTTGCCGCTAAAGTTGGCTTATGAACGTAGAATTCATCTGGGTTTACTGCCCCCTGTACTACTGTCTCGCCTAGACCGTAAGATCCTGTGATGAATACCACATCATTAAAACCTGACTCTGTATCTAATGAGAACATAACTCCCGCAGATCCAGTATCACTTCGAACCATACGTTGCACGCCGGCAGATAGTGCCACTTTTTCATGCTCAAACCCCTGATGAACACGATAGGATATCGCTCGATCATTATAGAGGGATGCAAATACCTCTTTTATCGCATGAAGGGTATGACCAAGGCCTTTTATATTTAAGAAAGTTTCTTGTTGGCCAGCAAAGGATGCGTCAGGCAAATCCTCTGCTGTGGCAGAGGAACGTACCGCAACAGAAATATCAGCATCACTTCCAGACTGAAGCTCCTGGTATGCTTCTTTAATCGCTTGTTCTAATTTAGGTTGCAGTGGTGTATCAATGATCCATTGACGAATTTTTGCACCAACATCTGCAAGCGTATTTACATCATCGACATCAAGTGTAGACAGCACTTTTTGGATTTTTTTCGCTAACCCGCTTTGATCAAGAAAATCGACAAAAGCCGTTGACGTTGTTGCAAAGCCGCCCGGAACGGAAACTCCAGCCCCAGCAAGATTGCTAATCATCTCGCCCAGAGACGCATTTTTGCCTCCAACACGCTCAATATCATCTTTACATAGGTCTTTTAACCAAACGACGTAGTCATTCAACGACTTGCTCCCCTCTTCTACAGGTCAATGGTATCAACGCCTCACGGTGCTGGCACACAGGTGGCGCAAAAATATTAGTGATCTCAATAGGGGAATAATAAAACATTTAGAGCTTCGACGTAATGGTATTTCATACATTAGGCACCGATTACCTAAGCAGAGTAAGAATAGGTCATTCAAAACCAAGCTAATAGAGAGAGTCTCCTAATAATATTTACAGGTATTTACCCCCAGCCATTGAGGCATCGGTTAGGGCATAGCAGAGTCCAATTTCAAACGTGTTTTCGCTAACTGTTGCTTAGCAGCTTGATGACCATCTTTAGCTGCAAGTACAAGCCAGCTATCTGCATATTGTAAAATAATATGGGAACTGACCGAGCTTATTAAAACCTTATCTGCGACCTCATAATCACCATCATGCTGACAACGCTCATGTACTATTTCATAGAAACACACGCCAATCTGAAAGGCTGTTTCTGGTGATTGCTGGAAGTCGCTGTATTCCTGTAAAATACACGACTCAAAATCAGTGGCCATATCCTCCTCTGCCATCAATACCTGGGAGAAAGTCAGGAGCATTATAAAAGCGGCAATTGTGATGTTAATATCGACGAGTTTACTCAGCATTCTCATAATGTGCACCTCTACACCTTAATAGCAATATTGGATCACGTGCTCTCCCTCATAAGGCTATCCACAACATCCCGTTCTTCACCTAACTTAATTGTAGTCCTTTAGTCTATTTTTTGTCCAAACTCTAGGCTAAAACAGTTATTCAGTACCGTCACTTTCCCCTCTATTCAAAAAATAGGCCTTATAAACAGAAAGTTACACGACTTTCAGAAATACTAGCCCCCACACACACACAATATAACTGCTTATTTCGAAAGTCGACATTTCACTCTTGCCTCCCTCATCTTCTTTCGAGTATCGTTCGTTTTTTTTCGTATGAAAGGCTTGACGAACATAGATCATAAGCAACACTTAAAGACTACACTTGTAACTATTTAACAAGAAACTATTTAACAAGAAACTATTTAACACTAGGGAAGACCAATGACGAGAATGATAGCGGGTCGATTTAACATCCCAAAGCCCAACCAAAAAATTGATTCTGTTCCGGGTGATTATGGGATTCCAATATTAGGTCACACATTAAAATTTCTGCTAAATCCACGCGGTAGTGTTAAGGAAATATACAAAAAATACGGAGAAGTATCTAAAGTTAGCATCTTCTATAACAAAGCGATTGTGTTTCTTGGGCCAGACGCCACACAAGAAATACTTCGAGATACCAATAACAACTTTTCAGCTAAATTAGCCTGGGCAGAGTTTTTTGGTGACTTGGCAGTTCGCAGCTTAACGATGATGGACTTTGACGAGCACAAGCTCAATCGACGCTTAATGCAGTCGGCGTTTAAGAAACAAGCTATTAATTCATACCTACCAAGCATGACTCAAGTAATGGAAGAAGATAGTCGGGACTGGGCGGAGCTAGAAAACCCCAAAGCCTTTCCTCTCATTAAAGAAATGCTATTGAATGCAGCTGCAGAGGTGTTCCTGGGTCTCGACATTAAAAAGGATGTTGCACAAGTCAATGAGCACTTTGTTAATATTCTCAACTCATCTGTAGCCATCGTACGTTTTCCTTTTCCAGGCAACAAAATGTGGAAAGCATTACGCGGCAAAGCATTTCTAATTGATTTTTTCGGAAAAATCGCGAAAGAGAAACGCGCGAACCCTGGCACAGATATGTTTTCTCGTATGTGTGAAGCGAAAGATGAAGATGGCAACACCCTAAGCAACGAAGCCATTGTTGACCATATGATATTCATGTTGGTAGCTGCACACGACACTAACACTGCTACAGCGACCAATATGTTATATGCAATAGCCAAACATCCTGAGTGGCAAGAAAAAATGCGCAAAGAAGTCCTGGCGATCGATAAAGAAACCATGACTTATGACGATTTGAGCAGAATGCCCAGCACAGAGTTGGTATTCAAAGAAACATTACGGTTTTACACTCCATTACCTGTGATACCCCGACGCAGTATCAACGAATGTACGATTAGAGATGTAACCGTACCAGCAAATACCATGATTTGGATTATCCCCGACTTTTGTCACTTTATGGAAGAGTACTGGACCACACCGGAAACGTTCGACCCGATGCGTTTTGCGCCTCAAAGAGAGGAACACAAGAAGCACGCATTCGCGTGGCACCCTTTTGGCGGTGGCGCTCATATGTGTATGGGGATGCATTTTGCTGACATGCAAATAAAATTGATTATGCATACTTTGCTAAGAAAATACCGCTTCTCGTTACCTGAAAATCATAATGAAAAGTATCAATTTTTCCCTATTCCAAAACCGAAAGATGATCTTCCGATATGTATAGAGTGCATCTAAAGTAAATAAAGACAACATATAGTCCGCCAAGAGCATTGGCTTAAACAGGAAGTAACTCCCAATACTCTTGGCTTAATAGCTTTGCGCAACGTCTAATTTCATCTTCTGCATACGGCGCGTAACCAATGATCACACTTCAATTATTTAACGTTAATCTCGAACAAAAAATGGATGTTGACATAAGCTCAAGGTTTGCCAATTCAGCAGCCTTTAAAACATTAATCTCTTCAACACCGTCCAATAAATAACCCACCAAATGCAAACCGCCATCGAGTGGTGGTACAGTCATAATATTGCTCCAGTATTTTTTAGCAGCATCAACCAAGGCTTGTTGACGTAATGCATAAAGTGTTCTCATCCGGCGCAAATGACGCGCAAAATACCCTTGATTAATAAACTCTGATAAGACAACTTGCTCAAGAGAAGGCGAGTGGCGATCAAGCAACCAGCGAACAGTCTCCAGCGGTCTCAACAGCTGCTCCGGCACGATCATATAACCAAGACGCAAAGCGGGAAACAACAATTTGCTAAAACTCCCAACATAAACAACATGGTTGTCTGGAGCCATGGCATGCAACGTTGTCAGAGGTCTCCCTTTATAGAGATATTCCCCGTTATAATCATCCTCTACAATAATCGCACCGGATTGATTAGCCCACTCTAGCAACGCACTACGGCGAGATAATGGAAGCGTAACGCCCATAGGGAATTGGTTTGCAGGAGTCACGTAAACAAGCTTCGCTGTCTTTACCGTTTTCTGTAGGTATTCTATGTCCAGCCCCTGCTCATCAACCGGTACATTGATGATGTTCGCCCCAGCCATTTGAAACGCTTTTGCTGCATGGGTATATCCTGGGTCTTCAAATACCACTACATCATCAGGCTCTATTAGGACCTTGGCTAACAACTCAACCGCTTGCTGTGCACCGGCTGTCACCATTACTTGTTCTGGCGTCACCCTTAATCCTCGGGCAAGACACAAATAACTTGCGATAGCTTCTCGGAGTGGGAAATACCCACTAGGAGAGTTTTTCTCCATCCACAGGCCTGGTGACTGATTTAAGGCTTTGACAGCAAGTTGAGCCCACACAGATGCAGGAAACTCATTACAAGCAGGTGTATGCGCTCGAAAAGGTCGCGCAGTAGATTCCTCTCCATTAGGAACAGACAACTCTAGTGAAGATAATTCGCTATATCTCGACGAAAGCGTTATCGGGGCGAGTGTTGACTGACCAATAACGTCCGTTTGTTTAAGTGAACTCGGTGCCATTTGCTGAGGGTACCGATCATCAACCCGAGTACCGGAACCTTTTTTGGAGTTAACGAAACCTTCAAGAGTCAATTGCTCGTAGGCATTAACAACGGTATTCCTAGCAACACCAAGACTTCTTGCTAACAGGCGGCTCGATGGCAACCGTTCTCTTGGTTTTAACCTCCCCTCCCATATTGCCACACGAATTTGATTCTCAATTTGGCGAAAAATGGGAACGTCATCATTATGATCGATACAAAGCGATTCGAATTCAAAGCGTTGGAACGAGATTTTTTCATTTTGCGACATAAAGTGGACCAGGCTAAGAAAAGTATGTGGACCTTTCAAATCACCCACAACAAGTTACCATCTAGCACATTAATTAATAAGTACTGCAACACAAAAGGAATCGATCTATGAATACTCCTCTCTCTATACCATTATCGTTTAAACGCTTCATGATAGCTGTATTTTTCTTGTTCACTGCCAGTAGCCAAACCGTAGCAGCAACATCTAACATAGGGATCATTGTATTTGATGGCGTCCTAACAAGCGATGTTACCGCCCCTATAGAAGTATTCGGTGCAGCCTCAAAAAAAGCATGGTTTAGTCAATATGAGGTCAAGGTTATATCGGCAACTAAGAAAAAAACCATTCAAACAGAAGAAGGGTTAACGATAGTAGCGGACCACACCATTTATGATGACATCTCTTTAGATGTATTATTGGTTGCAAGCGCCTATGATATGGCGCCATTGTTGCAAAATAAAAATCTTATTAATTTTATAAAAAAACAGCATAAAAATACATCATGGACTGCTAGCAATTGCTCCGGAGCTCTTTTACTCGGCGAAGCAGGTGTATTGGATGGAAAGTCAGCAACAACATGGGCCGGTGGAGAGAAAGGATTGGCAAAATCATACCCAAAAGCTAACGTCGTATATGACAAAAACGTTGTAATTGATGAAGGTGTGATCACATCAAACGGTGGCCCAGTCAGTTATCAAGCCGCCTTTGAATTACTAACAAAACTGAGTTCAGAGAAGTTTTCTCAAGAAATTTCAGAACTCATCCAGTTCGCCCGATTAAAAACGGCTTTCTAGATCACAACTCTAATACTTTTAAGGAAATGACATGAATTTCTATGAAGAAAAGATATTTCCGGCCATTATTGAAAAACAAATGGGTAAAGACAACTACAAACAAGAACGTAATACCACCCTATCAAACGTAACAGGAAAAACTCTAGAAATAGGGTTTGGTACTGGTTTAAACCTTCCTCATTATCCAGAACATGTTAAAAAAATAACTGCATTAGATATAAATCCAGGTATGAATAGTAAAGCACAAGAACGCATGCAACACGCGGGCATAGAGGTAGAATACCACTGTCTAAACAGCGAAGCGCTACCGTTCGAAACAGGTTCTTTTGATACTGTCGTTTCAACATGGACACTTTGCAGCATTGCCGACCTTGATTCAGCACTAGCAGAAATCCATCGAGTATTAAAACCTACGGGTGAATTTTTATTTTTGGAACATGGTTTAGCGGAAGGTGCCACCATGAAAAAACTGCAGAACTTATTCACACCGCTACAAAAAAAATTGGCTTGTGGGTGCCATTTAAATCGCGCAATAGACCAGTCCATACAGGAATCAGGGTTTAATATTAAAAACCTTGAGCGATTTTGGTTTAAAGGCGCAACATCACCGTTAGCAAGCCCAATGTATCGTGGGGTTGCCAAGCCAATTCCAATGCGAGCAGTGTATGACGATCAAAACAACAAAGGATTACCTTATCGTTGAGCAACGACTTTTCAACGCGAATACGGGTAATGACCCGTATTCTACCTGACACAATTGAGTGAAGCTTCTCACAAATCAATCATTTACTGATAATTTTGCTTGAATAGAACTCCTCTATTTTTTATGGTAACAGCTAAGGGAATCGATTTGTGCTGGAGCAGTTCAATAGTGTTATTGAAAAATATATTGGTAGTAATTTGCTTAACTATTCTTCTGGGTGGATGTGGTTCAACAGAAAGCGGTACAGGCCCTGTTAATCCTGTAGATCCTGTAGATCCTGTAGATCCTGTAGATCCTGTAGATCCTGTAGATCCTGTAGATCCTGTAGATCCTGTAGACCCTGTAGATCCTGTAGATCCTGTAGATCCTGTAGATCCTGTAGATCCTGTAGATCCTGTAGACCCTGTAGACCCTGTAGATCCTGTACTTACATCTATTACACTAACCTGGGAAATGCCGCAAAGTAGAGAGAATGGTACTGCTATCACTATCCAAGATATTAGCGGATATGAAGTCACTGCTTATAACCGTGCAACTGATGAGCAAATCATCGAAGAAGTCACAATACCCACCATAGTTATCGAAAGCCTTTCCAAAGGGCTCTGGGAATTCGAGGTGGTCGCTATTGATTCGAACGAGCTGAAAGGAAGCGTTAGTTACCTTAATACGCAAATATAATCACTTCCTGAAAAACCGCCCTTTTTCTAGTTGAAAGTAAACAATGATATTTCTAGAGCTTCCTCTCCGAACATTATTGTTTACTTGCGAAAAATTGTTACAGCGTGCTTCATGAACAGCACAAAAAGACCCTCACCTTCGAAAATGGAAGATACCTCCCTAGAGTGTTTGTCATAGTGCCACCTGTTACTATTACTGTCACCACACATTCACCTTAAAGCTGACCTTGCAGCAAATCTACAGGCTCTGAACACCAGAAAAGGACCTCATCAGAAATCAAACCGTTACAAGGTAACTTAGTCGTTCATTAAATTTTGGAAGGGCAGTGAATCTGTCTTGAGCTGTACGTATATATTGCAGCTAAAGACAGATTTACGATCAGAAAAAACAAGATGTTATAGATGAATAGCAACAACATGCAAGCTTTGTTGATAAAAATGTACTTATCTGCGTCACAATGCACATACGCTTAAAATAGACGCGTGATCTTACATCTTCAATAGCTGAGATTGCTACTTTTCCGCAAAATACCACTCACCGTCAAACATATGTACAACGGATACCACTAATTTTAATTATTAATAATTAATTGCAAATTGGTTGGTCCCTTTAAATAAAGCCCTGGATCTACCACATATTCATCCGCCCCAACATCAACTGTATCACCAGCCCCTCTTATATCACCATCAATATCTATTAAGCTATTACTTATACCCGCCACCTTATCTATTGCCATTAATGCAGTGCTTTTCAAGCTGGGATCACCAATCACCTCGCCAACAAATAACTCGGAAGTCGCTGTTTCTATATTCCCATTTGAATAGAAAGTCGCTTGATCCCTAGAAGCTATTACAGAGTCTAACAAATTGTTGCGTACTTCCGATCCCGCTGTATCAAACCGGAATTCAATTGCTTTATTAAGGTTGCCGTTTGTTAGTACGGTATTGTGATATACCTGTGTATTCTCTGAATCCCATACAATAATAGCGCCATCAGACTCGCTTTTCCTGTAAGCACTATATAGACCAGGCGAATAATATACTGAGTTATTTTTTATAAGCCCCCCATAATGATCACCTTGATCACGATCCCTCAATCCAAATGCTACCGCTCTATCAACATCAACGAATATGTTCGAGTCAACTACGGTATCTCTAGCACCATTCCAAACCAACACTGCAGGATTCCACATGTTATGAATAGATACGCTATCAGGATTATGAAAACCTTTGAAAAAATTATGCTCTATTCTCCACCCGTCACCAGCATGCACATCAACTCCATTGGTGTAGCCTACACCACCACCATGATCAGTTGATGGTGGTCCATTCAGATATTCCATAATTGAATATTCTACGATTCCACCGTCTACCCCGTCTGAGTACCCTATCGGATTAGACTTTACAAACTGTTCACCCGAATTTACTAGCTTGACATTATAGACGTGAGGGGTTTCTGCTGAGCCATTAAAAATTATCGCATGGGAGTATGTATCAATGATCGCTAGGTTTTGAATTTTTGTTGACGCTGCGCTACTCCAAACCCCATACAGAACATCACCGTGATTAGCATTATCCATGCCTTTACCGATTAACCTAACGGCATCACAGCTATTCGAATCGCCTCTAATCGTTACATTATCAACGTTAATCCAAAGGGTCTTCGATAAATTATAAACCCCTGCTGCCAGCAATACTGTTGTATTTGGCTGCACATTAGATATCGCATTTTGCAATTCAGTTTCACTTGAAACTCTAACAATCGTTCCGCTTGGGGTGGCTAACTGAGGTGCAGCCAAACACGCATGCGACTGAGTCAAGTCTGGTCCTGTGGGATCCGTTGGTATTGTAGGGTCCGTTGGAATATCATTAGCATCAAATTGATAAACAGCTATAACTGGATTCCCTTCCCATGCAGGATCGCTTCCATTATCTGCAAAGGGGAGACTAAGGTATAAACGCCCAGTAGCCGTATCAAAAGCTCCAGCCCTTACTGAATTTCCATCTCCAGCAGGTATGCCTGAAAGGGCTTCACTTTTGGGAAACAAACTTTTGTAGTAGCCTGAATCGTAGGGCTTTGCATCCCAAGGGTTAGCAAGGTTTACAATATCCGCCATATCAAACAGCCAATAAAACGGCCCTTTATCCCATGCATTGTAAACTTTATATCCATCGGCTTTATTTCCATTTGAGTCTACCCAAGTTGCATCTTTATTTTTGTAAAAAATAGTCCCGTTTTTACTAGCAAAGTCGGTCACAGTGCCCACATATGGATTGTCGCCTGCTTCATGTCCACCGGAATTCCCCAAAACGGCGTAGGTCCTTGTCCCTGGAACAATAAAACCAAAAAAAGGCTTAGATTGCTGCGTAAATACAGTATTGCTGACTTTACCTTCTTCCTGGCCAGCAGGAGTCCCTCCGTAGTTAAGCAAGTCGGCTTCCAATGGATGGGCCAGAGAGAAGTCCATGAAACCCGTTGACGAAACATAGTCACCGTTATTTGCAGTTAAATAGTCATTGAAATTAACGCCGAATAACGTTGGTCCGACCGCTAATCGACTGATAATTGCGAGAGCTGGGCCCGAACCAGCCAGGTGAGTTGATCCAAGCAAGTCTTGCCAGTTAGGGTCAACATCAACAAACCAGGTGGTTGTATGCTGCAACCCGTGAGTAGAAAAGTTCCCAGAAATAGCGCTTCCTGCTAGATCATTTGCATTATCGATTATAAAAGTTGTATCTTCATCTGTACCAGGGGCATCGTAATAAACGGCTCCGTTAACTAAGAGCTTCCCCTCTTTGTAGTACATTCCCTGCATTCGATTTTCTATCGCTGCACTTGGCCAAGAGCGATTCGGGATTCGATGAAGAACATTGGATGCAGCTTGCAAGGTAGTGGTTTTATTTAATAAACTTAGATCACTTTTCGTGTTAACTATTTGGGGTATTTTATACTCCCCTACTCCAAACTCATGAACACTGCTTGATATAAACAACGAGTGATTATCAGGATTATAAGCTATAGACCCTGTGCCATACTTACCTGCACTGGTTCTAAATGCGCCTATGAACGCATTTTCGATGTAACTAAAATTAACCAGCGGCAACTCTGTTGGCTCTACCGCCTTCACAGTAGAGCTACCCAAACAACAAAAAAGAAATATTATTGGGCAAAATTCACGAGATCGATATTTAATTATTCTAATAATATCCAGCGCCATTGTCTGGGGTATTTCATAAACTTTAGTAAGTGACATCACAAATCCGTTCAAAGTGAAAAATCCGTATTTAAAGTGCAGCCAAACCGGCAACACGTATAGGAAAGTATAGCAAAAACACTTATAACCAATACCAATCAATTCTCATTTCGATAAATCAAAGCTGTTTTAAACCTGTGAACGTCAAAACTGCGATCAATCTCAAAAAACATTATGACGTAGTCTTCAAAGTTAGCCACCTGATTTGTCGGCGAAAGTATCCAGACATACTGCTCTTCAGTAAGGCATGACATTGGTATTCTATAGACATACCAAAACAGTGACTAATCCGTCAAGCCATTCTGTCTTCGCCTCTACCCAATCGAAAAGCAGTACCCACACCTAAAAACAAAAAGAGCACATCCATAAATCCAAAATTTTCTCTCATAAGATCAAATGTAGAATAGTTCAACAGCTCAGCTTCAATAGTGTCTTTATACCACTGGTCATATTCCATGCCATCGTTAGCTAACGAATTTAATGTTGGCTCAACTGTCGTCTTAAAATAGTCAATTTCTTCATCCGTTACGTCCTTGGCCTCATAAACCTCACTGTAGCTTTCATCCACCATAAACTGACGTAGTGATTGCATATCAGTGACATCTTTTGAAAATAGTTTTGCTGTTCCCACTTGTACATCATAAATCATCTTCACCTCAGCGCTGGATGATGTGAGCATTTGATTCCACTCAGCCTTAAAGCTTTCTTGCACCATATATTTGCCACCAAAGATGGCAAATAAGGCCAGTACACCACACATAACACCAGAAATTTGACCCTTTGAACCTGTAACCGCCACAGAAAAACCAATAGCACCACCAATAGCCCATGCAATAAGCCCTAGCTCATATTCAAACGCGATGACAATGCCCTTCCAAAGCAATGCACCAAGTACAGCGGCAACAACACCGGCAATGATTCCGTTTATCTTTACAGCATCACCTGACATAACAACTGTATCATCGTCACGGCCATCAGCTTTAACTGGTACCCTATTGATGGAAACGTTTTCTACAACAGGACCAATCTTATGGAAGTAAACACCACAACCATTACATTGATTTGACTTAGGTTGTTCTAATTGACATTTCCCACAAATCACTCTATTCGTATTAGCTACTGGTGCTTCAGAAGCCGCTATAGCAGGTGACTTTTCTTCTATTGGTTCCAATGACAACGACAAGGGGGCAACCGCCTTTTTCTCATTGGGTTTTAGTACTATTTCTAAACCAATACTTTCCAATTTTTGTTTATAAGTATTCGCTTGTTTGTGATCCAATCCTTTCTTTAAAACTGTTCGCTTAGTAACAATAGAACTAGCTTTTTCAGGGCTAATCTTAAAAAGATCAACAACTGCGCCCTGTACATCAGACAAATCAAATTCTGATATTAGCTTCCCGCTACTAACAACATTATAGGTAAGAGCATCTTCCATGCTTACAATCCTTCTTAGTTATTCCATTTACTATTTAACCAGCGATACAAATAACCATAACGGCCACTTAATCGAGACGCGCAATTTATCACCAGAACAGAGGTATTTCAACAACCTTAGTGTTACTAGTGGTAAGTGCAAACCTGTTCGGTACCCAGCCTCTAGTGAACTTGATTTGAACTTGATTAATACTGAACTTAGGGGCGATTAATCGCAGGTGTATTATTTTTAAAGTGAATTAAACCTACCTTTTCCCTATAATCCAGAGATAACCTGTTAACGTATTGTTTAATACTTGTATTTTGTGTGGAGTTAGCAAAGTTGATTATTTAAATTTTTCCACCAACTCTAACCATTACCGATTAACGTGGTACAACCAACGTAAGGAACACTCTGATGATCAAACAAGGTGATAAACTACCGGACGCCAGTTTCCAACATCTAACCAACGATGGCATGGGGACCCCCACTACTGCCGAGCTTTTTGCAGGTAAGAAAGTTATTTTGTTTGCTGTACCTGGGGCTTTCACTCCCACTTGCTCTGAAACACACCTTCCAGGTTATGTGGTAAATGCCGATAAATTAAAAGCGAAAGGCGTGGACAGCATTATTTGCCTGGCGGTCAATGACGCATTTGTGATGAAAGCATGGGGTGAGGTGCAAAATGCCGATGAGGTTATCATGCTAGCCGATGGTGACGCCGCCTTTACCAAGGCCTTGGGGCTGGATATGGATACTGCTACATTTGGTGGTGTTCGATCACAGCGTTACGCCATGTTGGTAGATGATTGTGTAGTAACTCAACTTAACATTGAACAACCGAAGCAATTTGAAGTCAGCAAGGCAGAAACTATACTGGCGCTGTTGAAATAAATTGCAGTAGCACATTTCAGTAACATATTTCTGTAATAGCACCTGCCGGTTATCGGAATGTTAGGTTAGAGATTATCTCATATGTCATTTTTAAGTTCCTTGTTTGGAAAAAATAAATCTAAGCCGTTAGAGCGTGAATTGCATGAGCGTGTTCAACAGGTGATTGCCGGCGCTTATATCGACCCTTACATAGGAATCGACCTAGTGGCAGCCAAAGCCATCAAACGACTAGTACAGAGTCATGGTGTATTGCAGGTTTACGTAGAGTTACCTTATCCTGCACAAAAAGTGGGTGCCACCTTAGCGGACAATTTGACTGAGGCATTACAGCACTTAACGGAATTTTCTCAAATAGAAATTAATGTAGACTGGAAAATACCGGCTCACCGAGGTCAGCGTGAGGAAGTCAGTCGGATAAAGAACATTATTGCCATTTCATCCGCTAAAGGCGGTGTTGGTAAATCCACTACCACCACAAATTTAGCCTTGGCATTAGCAGCACAGGGGGCGAGCGTAGGCATACTGGATGCAGATTTATATGGCCCTAGTCAACCGTTGTTACTAGGGATTGCTGAAGGAACTACACCACAATCTCGAGACATGCGATCTTATGCCCCCGTTATTGCCCATGGCATAAAGGTTATGTCCATGGGGTTAATGGTTACCGAAAAAACGCCAATGATGTGGCGAGGACCTGTGGCCAGTGAAACCATTCAGCTGCTGACCTTACAAACGTTGTGGGGGGACTTAGATTATTTGCTGATTGATATGCCGCCGGGTACTGGGGACATTCACATTTCCTTGTCACAATTTCTAACTATAGCAGGCGCAGTGGTAGTCACTACCCCTCAAGATATTGCATTGTTAGATGTTGAAAAAGGCATAGAGATGTTTGCCAAGGTGGGAGTCCCTGTACTTGGGGTAATTGAAAACATGTCCAGCCACATTTGCAGTGAATGTGGCCAAGAAGATCCTGTTTTTGGCAGCGACGGCGGCAGTCGTATTGCTAAAAAATTCAACACTGAATTGCTGGGGTCGTTACCACTAAATATCAATATTCGGCAACAAGGTGATGCGGGCGTTCCCATTGTGTTAAAAGAACCCGATAACGATTTATCAAAACAGTATCGAAACATTGCGTTACGAATGGTGGTCAATGTTACTCAGCCAGGGTTAATTATGCCGCTACCCAACATTACTTTTGTGAACGACTAATTTTTCTTGCGAGCACCAAAACAATGAGTCTAGAACTTTCACAACAGCATCAAAAAATGGATCGACACAAAGTACCGGTTGATGTTATTTATCATAGAATTTCACAGAGGTTGGAACTAATTTATGAGGATGGCACATCGGCGAATTTTCGAGCGGAGTACTTGCGGGTCTTTTCCCCCTCTGCCGAAGTGCGAGGTCATACACCAAGCCAAGCAGTACTGCAGGTTGAAAAACACGAAGTTAATATCGTGGGGATTTCACTACAAGGAAGTTATGCCATACAAATAACCTTTGATGATAAACATGATACTGGGGTGTACACCTGGAATTATTTAGCAGACTTAGCCAACAATGAACCTGTCTATTGGCAAGGTTATTTAGACAAATTGTCCAAAGCCGGAAGGTCTTAATATTTCCAGAGCATACAAGGTCTTTTCTGCCGGTAAACTAATAGTTGCTACTGGACTTCACTTCTTTAGTGTATTAACCCCACTTGCTATTGGTAACACGCGTAAAATCGTATTGATTCGAGAAGGCATCCACCATCGCTACTTGATCCGCAACAAGTCCACCCTCAAGATTACCAGTCTTATTCATCAACGAAAGTATCGAGACATACTGCTCTTCGGTGACCTTATCCTGACTGCGCTTAACAATATTCGGTACCTGTTGAGCAAGGTTATCTTCACCCTTTAAACGGTGTGAAGCAGATATATATAATTCATTAGCACCACCGGCATTCAATCCAAACTCAGATTGAAACATATCTCACTGATTATTAGCGAACCTTCATTAGCTGTATACCCTTTCAGGGCAGCCACATCTTCGATATTTTGTATCGTTACATCTCCAACTAGAGTTAACGCTACATCATCGTTGACTTTTGAATTGCTACTACCACTTCCGCACCAGTGAGAGCTGTTCCGAGTAAAATAAGGGAGAGTAACCGTTTCATTCTTGATTCCTTTCAATTGCTGCTAATTAGCCTAGGCTACACTGACAAACATTGAGATAAAGCCATTAAATTGTCATCCATGAATAGGCGACACTCTAACCCAATAACTGCCCAAACATCAACCAATATAACAATAGCCCACACGGTAATTAGCGATATGAGAAATGACATCACCCACGCCACAAGAACCAAACCCTTGCGTTGCGAAGTCTGCCTTACCCCGCTTACACCACTAGACCTTCCACAGCACGATAATAGCGGCCATACACTCTGTCGCTCCTTCGACTGTAAAAGGGTGTTAGACCAAAAGTCCGTTATGGAACCCACCCTGTATAAACATCACCTCGAGTTCCAGCGTAAGCTTATCCACCAACGTCAAGAGAAAGAAGATTTACACAGAAAACATATTGCCGATATCAAATTAAATGAACGCAACGAAGATCTGAAAATATTTAAAGATACATTGGCAAGCTCCCCGCGCCTTTCAAAAGACGCCCTTCAGCTAATCCCAATCCCATCTGGAATTTCAACACTAACCCAACTCTCAGAAGAACGAAAAAAACGATACATTGACAATTTGAAAGTCGTCATACAAAAGGCAGCCACCTACACACATGCATCAGAAGTACCGCCCGACCAGCATCATGGCGCTCGCGAGAAGTTGTCAAACAATGAGTGCTCATTTGAAAAATCACCTGCGTTACAAACAATCTGCGATACAATGTGCAGTATGTGCAAAGGGGGATGCTGCGCCGACGGGAAAGAACATGCGTATATTTCACCCGTTGTTATCAGGCGTCAGATGGACGCCAATCCAGAGTTACAAGAAGAAAACATACTCGCAACCTATATATCCAACATCCCATCAAAAACTGCACTAAATGCCTGCATCAATCAAACTAAGACCGGCTGTGCACTACCCAGAGAGCTTCGTTCAGACATTTGCAACAGCTACTTCTGCGGCCCTATATCCAGTTACATAAAAAACATGTCTCCCCTAGAAACATTAAAACCCGTGCTTGCAATACAGAGATCCAATCACGCATGGAATCGATTCGATACCAACAAACCAAATAGGATTATCGGCGTAAAAATCATTGAGCCTGAGCAAACACCCTGAGCGCACTCCTATACCCCTTGATTTCAAACATTAGCTTAATACAGCACACTTCCGAGACACCAGAAAGTGCACAAATCACTCGTCCTAGACCAGTTTTCACGGTAAATTAGAGCACTTATTCTCAGAGTCTGTTCAGGAGACAATACCCCATGAAGCGTACCGCCTTTTTTATCTCCGATGGCACAGGGATTACTGCCGAAACTCTGGGAAATAGTTTGTTAGCTCAGTTTGAACACATCGAATTTGAGCGCATCACGATCCCTTATGTAGACAATGAAGAAAGCGCAAAGGATGCCGTTCAAAGGATTAATAAGGCTGCAGTCATTGATGGTAAGCAGCCTGTTATATTTGACACCATTGTTAATCAATCCATACGAGAGATGATCTACAATGCTAATGGATTTATGATGGATGTGTTTGAATCCTTTCTTAAACCATTAGAGTCGGTACTTGAGTCAAGCTCATCCTATTCCGTCGGAAAGTCTCACTCTGTACCGGACGATGACTCCTACAAAGTGCGTATCGATGCGGTTCACTTTGCGCTGGATAATGATGACGGTGCTCGAACCCGTTACTACGACCAAGCCGATGTTATTCTTATTGGTGTGTCACGCTCTGGAAAAACGCCAACCTGCTTGTATCTAGCGTTGCAATTCGGTATAAAAGCCGCCAACTACCCACTTACCGAAGATGACCTTGACGACGTTCAGCTCCCCAAACCATTAAGAGCACATCGAGAAAAATTATTTGGCCTAAGTATAGAAGCGGAGCGGTTAGCTGCAATCCGAACCGAGCGGAAGTCGAACAGTAAGTATGCTTCACTAAGCCAGTGCGAATCTGAAGTTAGAGGCGCTGAGGCCATTTATAACCGCCTCAGGATTCCGTATTTACATTCAACCCATGCTTCCGTTGAAGAAATTTCCACTCGAATTCTGGCAAAAACTAAGATTGAACGGCGCCTTCAATAGAAGCAGCATCCAATAATTCGCCCAAAAACAGGCTGTAAACGTCAAACGTGACAATTTTACTCTGCGACACGCTCCCCTATCACTCTGACAGTTTGTCACTAATGACCCTGTTTGTAGACCTGCCTTGGCCAATCCTTCTTGATAGTGGGCATTCAAAAACTAACAGTTACTCAAATCACCATATTGATATTATCGCTGCCGCTCCAACAAAACACCTAATATCCCGGAACAATACAACCTATAGTAAGATTTGTGGTAAAACTGATCGTAAAACGAATAACAACGATCACTCCGAGGGATATAACGAAATTGATAGCACGTTTTTTTCTGCATTACGATCAGGCCTACCAAGAACAACACGACACCCTAACCTAGACCTATACCCCATTGCACCCGGCTGGATGGGATGCCTGTCTTATGATCTATGCAAACAGCTGGAACACTTACCCTCCACCACAAGTAATGACACCAATATTCCCGATGCCGCATTCGGCTTTTACGAATGGGTTATTGCCACAAACCATAAAACGAAAACCACCTGCATTATCTATATTGAAAACGCCAATATTGTAGACGTACGCCATCGTTTGTCGCTCTCTGGCGCACCTTCCAGCAACACCAATCCAGCGCAAGAGAATTTTCACTTAACATCTAAATTCGAATCAGATCAATCAAAAACATCCTATCAGCAAAAATTCAAACAGATTAAAGATTACATACTTTCTGGCGACACCTATCAAATCAACTTTGCCCAACGCTTTTCTGCAAAGTATTCAGGTTCAAGTTGGGACGCCTATCAAACATTAAGAGCAAACAACCCGGCGCCAATGGGCGCCTTTTTTGCTACAGAGGACTTTCAGTTACTCAGCTTATCGCCAGAACGATTTATCAAAGTAGAAGATAATCAGTTAACAACATCCCCAATAAAAGGAACTCGCCCGAGAGCATCAGACACAAAAAAAGACCAACAAAACAAAGAGGATTTACGTAGCAGCCCAAAAGATCAAGCCGAAAACCTTATGATTGTTGACCTACTTAGAAATGATTTTGGCAAAGTCTGCAAAGAAGGATCCATCTCGGTGCCATTTTTATTTGAGATTGAGAGCTTTCCAAATGTACATCATTTGGTCAGCACAATAACGGGCACGCTCAATGATAGCTGTGATGGGATAGAAGCGATAAAACAAGGCTTTCCGGGGGGGTCTATTACTGGCACACCTAAAGTGCGAGCCATGGAGATCATTGATGAAATTGAAAGCCACCACCGATCTGCTTACTGTGGATCAATGACATACTTCAATACGATGGGCGCATGTGATAGCAATATCAATATAAGAACATTTGTAATGAAAGGTGAGAGCATTCATTGCTGGGGTGGAGGCGGAATTGTCGCTGACTCGGTCTGCGAAGATGAATACCAAGAGACATTCGATAAAGTGGAGCGTTTTTTACACGCACTAGAAAAAAAAAGGTAAGCAACTAGACGTTACTTACCCTTCTTCTGAGTTAAAGCTAACTGTAGCTATGCTGCAGTCAGTATAACTACAGGCTTAGCTTACGATTTGACGCCTTTAAGAATTCTTTCTTTAGCTCTTCATATTCATGCACGGCTGGAAACTGAGGGAACTCAGCAATCACATTGTCAGGTGCCTTAAACAAAATACCCGCTTCAGCTTCACTTAGCATTGTAGTGTCGTTATAAGAGTCCCCTGCCGCTATCACTCGATAATTCAGCGTATGGAATGCTTTGACAGACTGTCGCTTAGGGTCAACTTGTCTTAGCTTGTAATCCGTAATCGTACCATCGTCAGCAACTTCTAACTTGTGGCACAATAATGTCGGAAACCCGAGCTGCCTCATCAAAGGTTGCGAAAACTCATAAAATGTATCAGAGAGAATTACCACCTGAAAGCGCTCACGCAGCCAGTCTACAAATTCGATAGCACCTGGGATTGGACTTAGCTCAGCAATAACCTCTTGGATCTCAGTCAACCCAAGGTTGTGCTCTTTTAAGATGGCCAGACGCTGCTTCATCAATACGTTGTAGTCGGGAATATCGCGAGTAGTCGCTTTTAAGGCATCAATACCCGTTTTTTCCGCAAAACTAATCCAAATTTCAGGGATCAATACACCTTCAAGATCAAGACAAGCTAATTCCACAACAAACTCCTAAATTTACGATAAACCAAGTATGGTATGTGTTTAAAAACGCAACTCTATCGGGTCTCCCGACGTGTTGCAATCAAAACTCCAGACTTTAACTCCAGACGTTAATAACAGCCATTTGACCGGTTTTTTTACAATTTATTGATCACATATAACAAAATCTTATAAAAGTAGTCAATCCTGGTATTTTTTTGGTTATGCAACCTCTGTTAGAATAGCGCCAGTTTTC
>CAJXZM010000079.1 GCA_913063125.1 uncultured Gammaproteobacteria bacterium
CTATCATTAGACATTACGTGCACTCCTACGCTTAATGTTGGCTTGAATTACAAAATGATCTATTAATGGTGCAAACAAATTGCCGAACAGGATAGCTAACATCATGCCTTCTGGAAACGCTGGATTAATCACACGAATCATCATCACCATGGCACCAATCAATATCCCGAACACCCACTTGCCAGCATTAGTCATGGAAGCTGAAACTGGATCAGTCGCCATAAAGAACGCTCCAAATGCCCAACCACCTAGCACGTAGTGCCAGTAGAACGGTACAGAGAACATTGGGTTACTGCTTTCTACACTATTAAAAAGCAAGCCCACCGCAGCAGTCCCAAGGGTAACACCTGCAATAATCCGCCAAGAGGCTATTTTGGTCATTACCAAGAAACCACCACCGATGATGATAGCTAACGCTGACACCTCTCCCATAGATCCTTGCATGTTCCCTACAAATGCATCGAACCATGTAAAAGCGGCTCCTGTAGCGGTAGGTAGCGAAGCTAAACCAGCAACACCATCTGATGCAGCGGCACTTAACGCCGTTGCTCCACTAAACCCGTCAACTGCAGTCCATACTGTGTCTCCGGACATTTGTGCGGGATACGCAAAAAATAGGAAAGCACGACCAGCAAGCGCTGGATTAAGGAAGTTTTTACCTGTACCTCCAAATACCTCTTTACCGATAACAACACCGAAAGAAATACCTAGAGCAACCTGCCATAAAGGAATCGTAGGAGGACAAATTAATGCAAACAATACAGATGTTACAAAGAACCCTTCGTTAACTTCATGTCCACGTCGCATGGCAAACAACACTTCCCAAAAACCACCGACAACAAAAGTCACTAGATAAACGGGGACAAAATATACAGCCCCATATACAAAGCAATCCCAAAGGCTTGCCGGGTTGTAACCCGATAACATACCAATAAAGAAGTAATGCCAATCGCCTACTGGTACTGAACCGAGTGATGCGATATGGGTTAATGCTTGAAATCCAACGTTATACATGCCAAAAAACATGGTTGGAAAAGTACACATCCATACAAGAATCATTATGCGTTTAAGGTCAATACCGTCGCGCACATGAGAACCTGTGTGTGTAACCGAACTCGGGCTGTAAACAAAAGTGTCTGCTGCTTCATATAGCGCATACCACTTTTCATATTTACCGCCCTTTTCAAAATTCGGCTCAATTTTGTCTAAGAATGCTCGTAGCCCCATTCTATTAACCCTCCGTCTCTATTCGTGTCAGGTTATCGCGAAGTATTGGGCCATGCTCATATTTACCAGGGCAAACATAAGTACATAACGCAAGATCTTCTTCGACTAACTCTAAGCATCCCAATTCTTGGGCTGCTACAGCATCCCCAACAATCAGAGCTCGCAGTAAATGTGTTGGCAAGACATCAAGAGGGATCACCTCTTCATATGCTCCGACTGGCACCATCGCCCTTTCACTACCATTAGTTGTAGTTGTGAACGAAAACAACTTGCGAGGTGTAAATTTCGACAAGAAAATATTCATCACCGAATGTTTATTACTACCAGGAACGACGTACTCTAGAAGTTTTCGTTCGCGGCCTTCTGCAATAACACTCACTTGCAAGTGATAACGTCCAAGAAATGCAAACGGGCCTGCCGCTGTCTCACCTGACAATACAGAACCAGAAATAACTCGATTCTCACCGTCTCTAAGCTGACCACTTGTTAACTCAGTTAGAGAAGCACCAATACGCGTCTTTATTAAGCGTGGGCTTTCGACCTGAGGGCCTGCTAGAGAAATAACTCGATCTACAGATATTTTACCGCTTGTGAACAATTTGCCGACAGCGATAACATCTTGGTAATTAATCGACCATACTGTTTTGGTCGCGCTAACAGGATCTAAGAAATGAATATGCGTTCCCGTTAGCCCTGCTGGATGCGGTCCGGAAAACTCTTCAATTTTCGCAGTACCATTCCCCCCAATGCTTGCTCCGGCCGCCTTACACAGATATACATTACCTGGTGTTAAGTTACCCAGAACATCCAAGCCCTGTTGAAAAGCTTCAGCTTCTTCAGCAATCACAACTTCCGGGTTAGCCGCTAACGGATTAGTATCCATCGCATTAACAAATATAGCTCTAGGCTCAGTACCTGGAGCGGGGATTCTACCAAAAGGGCGAGCCTTGAAAACCGTCCACAACCCAGAGTTCAACAAGTTCTCTTGAACTTTCTCAGCTCCCAGGTTACTTAAATCAGTGGGGGCATATGCAGAAAAAACTTCTTCCTCATCGCCTTCGACATCAATCACCACGGATTGAAGTACGCGCTTCTGACCACGATGAATCGCAGAAATAATGCCGGACGCTGGTGAGGTGAAATGTACACCTTCGGTTTTTTTATCGGAGAATAGGATTTGGCCAAGTTTAACGCGATCGCCAACTTGAACTTTCATTGTGGGTTTCATGCCCACGTAATCTCGACCCAACACTGCTACTTGACGAATCGATGGACCTACTTCTACGGTCTGATTCGGTGTACCAGTTATGGGGAGGTTCAGACCTTTTTTGATCTTTATCATTTTCCCTACCAAGTTGCTGAGGCTAGGTGGATGCCCAATAGGGTTCCAATAAATTGGAGTAACCCATTTACAGTCTAGACGGAAAAATCAAAGGTGTACGGATAGATGTGACCAACCTATTTGAAACCAAACGCTGCAAACAACAAAGACACTAAAAGCATATTTTCAATATGACGTAATCATCAGAAAATAGCCGGAAGTCACTCAACAATCCAAAATGACAACTCGACAACAACCCATAGCTTATTTATATCAACAGAATTACAGTAACAGAATAAGCGATCTCTCTCTCAGGCAACAGGTGAATTTACGAACAACTGGGCCTTCAAAAACCCAATCCTCAACCCCTAATTTTGGTGCAGAATTATACGACCATATTAGAAAATTAGCCAGCAGCGAACCCACTTAATTGAAAGATGAAACAAAACATATACCAAAATCAAAAAAGGGGCGCCAGTTATGACACCCCTTTTTAAAGTCCCTAGAGACTAATCTTTCAGCCTATCGATATCACCTATTTAGGGAATCCTGGCCGAGAGACACCACCTAGCTTTTGTAACATACGAATCACTTGGCAACTATAACCAAATTCGTTGTCGTACCACACATAAAGAACGCAGCGGTTACCGTCAGCAATTGTTGCGAGCCCATCAACAACACCAGCGTAGCGTGAACCAACAAAATCTGTTGATACCACTTCTGGGGACATCACATAATCAATTTGTTTACGCAACGAGGAATTCAATGAAGTTTCACGCAAAAAATCATTTAACTCCTCAACCGTTGTCTCTCTACCAAGATTCAGGTTCAAAATTGCCATCGACACATTAGGTGTAGGTACGCGAATTGCGTTACCTGTCAGCTTGCCATCTAGCTCTGGTAACGCTTTACCAACCGCTTTTGCTGCGCCTGTTTCAGTAAGTACCATATTTAACGCAGCACTACGGCCACGACGACTTCCTTTATGATAATTATCGATTAAATTTTGATCATTCGTATAAGAGTGAACCGTCTCAACGTGTCCGTTCAATACACCAAATTCATCGTTAATTGCTTTAAGCGCAGGAACAATCGCATTGGTTGTACAGCTTGCTGCTGACACGATAGCGTCATCATCACTGATAAGACTATCATTAACGCCATATACAACGTTCTTAATATCACCTTTTCCAGGAGCAGTAAGTAATACACGAGAAGCACCAGGGCACTTAAGATGCTGACCTAGGCCCTCTTCATCACGCCACATACCCGTATTATCAACAACAATTGCGTTACTAATACCGTACTGGGTGTAATCAATGCTCTCTGGAGATCCAGAATAAATAACATTGATATAAGTACCGTTTGCGATCAATGCACAGTTTTCTTCATCAACTAAAACTGTTCCATCGAATGGTCCATGCACAGAGTCACGTCGCAACAAACTTGCTCGCTTCTCTAGATCGTTCTCAGCACCACCTTTACGAACAACAATGGCTCGTAATCGAAGGTTATTTCCGCCACCTGATTTCTCAATAAGGATGCGAGCCAATAAACGCCCAATTCGTCCAAAACCATACAAAACGATATCTTGAGGCTTAGAGTCGCCTACGCTAGACCCTTCGAGCACTTCAGCCAATTCGTTTCTTAGGAACGTTTCTAAATCTTGACCTTCGCCTTCTTTCTTATATTTATTAGCGAATTTACCAATATCAATACCGGCAGCCTTCATGTCCATCTTGGAGATAGCCTCTATAACTGGGAATGTCTCTTCCACAGAAAGCGGCTCTCCGCCTAACTGACGTCCAAAGCGATGCGCTTTAAGAATATCAATAACGGAACGATTAATTACAGCGCGTCCGTAAACAGAGGTTACAACTTCTTTATCTCTGTATAAACCGCCAACTAACGGGATCATTGCCTCAGCTAATGCTTCGTGGCTTGCCCATGTTTGTAAATGTTCTTTCTGCTTATCAGACACCAGAAATACCCTATATGGAATAACGAACCTTTGCTCATATCGGAGTGATATTGAGCCCCCTACCTCTTTCGGTCGTTATTATCTTCACATAACCGCCATAGATCAAATTTTAGTGTGCCTTTTTAGTCACTAATTTATCGCCACAAGTAGACAGTACACCTACAACACAAGCATTAACCATCAACAATTCGTATACTTATCAGCCAGATAACAGTTTTGGCTACATTTTATCTGATGACTTTGACAAATCGCTCACGTATCCTTCACTATTATTAAGGAATTAATTTTGGGCGAACAACCTAGTCTTGACACATGAAAACACGTGACCGTATTTTACATACCACCCTTGAGCTATTTAACCTTTGCGGCGAGCCAAACGTCACAACGATTGATATAGCCAATGAAATGGACATCAGCCCCGGTAATCTGTACTACCACTTTCGCAATAAAGACGAAATCATCTTTGAAATATTTGTGATGTTCGAGTCCAGCATATCTGACGTGCTAGATACCCCCCAGACGATTGATTTGGACATGGTGGACTACTGGATGTATATACACATGATCTTTGAAAAAATCTGGGAATATCGTTTCTTTTATCGCGATATCGTCAGCATCCTGGAACGAAATGAAAAATTGCAAAAACGCTTCAACCGAATTATTGATAAAAAAAACCTCGTCAGCAAAAGCATCCTAACGAATATGACTGAACTTGGCTCAGTCTCATTGAACACACAACAAATAGAGTCTATCGCAACCAACATGGTGATCACTGGTACCTATTGGCTTAATTTTCTACAGATGAGAAATATTGGTAAAACTTTACCGGAGGAGGACCTGGGAAAAGGTGTATATCAAGTAATGTCGCTAATCGTTCCTTATTTACCCGATGAAAGCAAAGATGCTCTCGAAGAGGTTGCCGCTAGCTACTTATAATCTGTGAAAAAAATAATCATTACCCTATATCAAAATGCTTTTCCACCGCAAGAGCAATTCTTGTTACTTCTGTCAACAATTGACAATGTAAATTCTCGATAAATGCCAGGCTTGAATGACTCACTCTGAACACCTGTGAAACACTTACTTCTGAGTGGTTTTGTTGAAAACCAATTATCTGCTGCTCCATCACATCTGCAATAGACTCAAACTCACCCGTTCTAGAACCCCATTCCTGTTTGTTTGTACTTGCCAAAGGGTAACTTACTGCCCCCAGGGATTCCGTCATCATTCCCATCTCAACCACGCAATAATGATAATACCTTTCAATATACATATCCAAAGGCTCCCCCACTCGGCATTGCCACTCTAATAATTTACCCAAAATTCGAGCATAAGAACCTAGTCGTTTCACGGATTCCTGTATTCGATGCATAAAAGCAAATGCATCCTGAAGCAACTCAATATGCATCAACATATCATTAATGCCTAACTGCTTTGACAGCACATCACTCTGCACAGCCAAAGATAATGCTACTGAGAGACGTTGTGAAAGAAGCGTTTCGTAATAGGATAAATCCCCTTTAAGTGCACCTTCTTCATTTAATGTACGTAACCACGACAACTCCTGCTCTTTAAGGCGAGACAGATTGGCTCTTTCACCTTTTTCATTGAGGTGCAATTTGACCGCAGTTAAGGTTTTATCTACATGTAATTGCTGGCTTCTATCGCTAAGATTGGCATAACGTAGAGATAACAAACCAATTTGGTCTTGTACTCCTGAAATTTTAACTATGAGATTCTGTAAATCCTGTACACGAGATTCAGAACTTAACTCGCTGTATGAATTAACACCTTCAACCCGGATGTAGCGCCCACATGACTCCCATCCACAAAAGGTTTGAGCCAGCACTTTTGCAGCACTATGCTCTCGCTCCTCTTGAATACTGCTCTGATGTAAAAGAGATTCTGGCTTCTTTATACCTAGCCACTGGTAGTGTTTTATCGAGACATTTTGGCTGATTTTCTCCAAACCATTCAATAAGCGTGTGGCATTTCCCAACAAAAAACAACTTGCATCAAACTGCTTACGCTCAACATTCACAATACGCCCCAAGTCAACAACTCGACTGCGCGACATAGGTGTCACTAAATCTTCCATTTCTCTAATCAATGTTGGACGTAATTCCAACCTCAAAGAGTTTGCGAGCTTTACTACGTGCTCAGCATAATTTGGTGAAAGCTCCCCTCGCTGAAACCCATCGGTCAATGCTTCATTTGCAGATTTTTGGCCATAAAATAAAGCACGGAGTTTAAATTGAGTCGTTCTAAATTCTGTTGACCCTGTCACCTGTGCACTGGTCAAATCTGCCTCCATGTCCATTTGACGGCTTACCTTAAAGCTGATCGCACTCGATATCCTATATAAAACGTGAAAAAACTGCTGTGCTATACGATCAAATGGCCATTGAACAAGCCAGACAAGCTTTAGCAATGCATTGGGGTTATAAGCAACAACCTGCTGCTGAGTTGACAAGATTGACACACGATAAAGCCAGCTATTCACTGATGCAATGAAAGGATACCCATTCAAACATGCTCTAGCGTCATACCCACTAAACGCATGTGTAATAACGCCTGCTAACTGTCTTACACTCAAACTGTACAATAGTGGTAAACCAATAATCAGTTCTGTGCGGCCACCTCTCTTTTGAAACAAAGCCAACTCTTTTGATTTCAACAGCAACCCAACCTGAGCATCCAACCGGATAACCGATGGTGCAGGCACCCCCACCAACAAAGAAATCTTTTCGACAAATGCATATAACTCTGGTTGTTCATCTCGATATAACGTCACATACCTGTTATCTGACTTAGTGGTAAGCAGCACTCGTTGCACTACCCCTGCCAACACACCAACACCCAACAAAGAACATCCAAGGTATAAATAAACATCTAAAGACAGCCCGCCCTGAACAAGCCGAGTAACCGCATAAGTATTGCTACGCACTAACCAAGCAACTAATGCGCTTATCATCGCAAAACCAATCAACGGCACCAAACCAATCGCTATCGATAAAAACCAATAACGAGAGTGCACCAAGGCTGACGAAGTCATTGGTCCAATGTTTTGGCCAAACCCCTCCTCTATATCCTCTCTTGTGTACCCTAATCCGTCCATTGCAAGTAATAGTATCCAGTTCGCTAATAGGAAATGTAGATATCGCCGTCTACATCATTAATTTTGATGTCAACACTATAGCAGTCAATACCGAGATACTAAGTTGATGTCATAGGGTGATTCTGTGAACAAATGTTGTTGATTGTAACCTATGGAATTAATTGGTGTTTTTTAGAACGACAAGGGCGTTTTTTGTGACGAACATCTCAAGAAAAATACCGTCTATCCTTAAACCTACACAAACACAGGAGATCCATATGAATGAGTTATCAGAACAACAACAAACAACTCTACGCCTCAAGCTGCTTGAGCAAGAAACCTCCCTTCAGAACCTTCTCAAGGAGAATAAAGATACCAGCAAACCCGTACAATTAGACCAACAGGCCCTTGGACGAGTATCTCGCATTGATGCAATACAACAACAAAAAATGGCCATCGCGAACAGAACAAATCAAGAGTTTACACTAGTACAAATAATGCAAGCTCTTCGAAAAGTTCAAGAAGACGATTATGGCTATTGCCAGGAATGCAATATGCCAATTCCTTATAAACGCCTTTTAATCAGGCCTGAAACTAACCTTTGTATTCAATGCCAAAGCGCATATGAAAACAAAACCTAACGGCACTCCCCTGCACCTGCGACCAATGCCCTCAACACGTCAGGGCGAGTGATCAAACCAACAAGCTTACCTTCATCAATCACTGGGTACATTTTAGGCTTATCACCACACATCTGCTCCGCCAATACGGATATCTCCATGCTAGCATCTACCGTTAAGACATCCGGCCTCATAATATCGGCTGCAGTTGCTGTAAGTTCACAATGAAATGCAGTGTTAAGCATCTCTTTTATACAATCCTGCTCAGAAACGAACCCTAGCACAACACCACCAGCACCCAAAACAGGGGCGCCACTTAGCTCGTGCTCAACCAAAGTCGCAGCAATATCAGCCACATCATCTCGCATATCAAAACTGAGATCTTTCTTGCGCATAAAGTCCCGAACCAAACGAATATTATCCATAAAACCTCCAAAAAATACGATATGTGAATCGCAATACCTTAGTAATATATACAATCACCGTAACTGTCTACCCTTTCTGCACATCAATTAGGTGACTTAGGGGTACCGTATAGTATTCACTCAAGGTACATTTCCTTCCGTGACGTTATTGTTACCTTTATCTAGTTACATTTATTTACATCACACAAGACATAGTGTATCCCTATACACAGCTAACAATCATAAGGCGCAAACTCTATATGTCTCAAACAAACACGAAAAGACCCTACGATATCGTAGTTTTTGGAGCAACTGGCTTTACTGGGTATTTAACCGCCGAATACCTATCGCAATGCAAAGAACAACCCACTCTGTCATGGGCCCTAGCAGGCAGAAGCCCAAGCAAACTGGAAGATACCAAACGTAAATTGTTAGATGGCAACCCAAACTGCAAGGCAATAGGCATAATTAATGCTGATATTAATGACGCCAAGAGTTTACGTTCAATGGCCGAGCAAGCTCATGTTGTTATCACCACTGTGGGGCCCTACCTGAGTTATGGAGAAGCACTTGTTAAAGCTTGCGTTGAAGCCGGCACACATTACGTTGACTTAACTGGTGAGCCCGAGTTTGTAGATGCAATGTCACATTACTACGATGAGGTAGCAGCAAAGAAAAACATCAAAATTGTAAATAGTTGTGGATTTGACAGCATCCCTCACGACTTAGGCACATTATTTACCGTCAATGCACTCAATGCACTCATTGGGCCTGAGTATGCCGAGCGAGAAAGCATCACTGTTGAAGGATTTGTTAGAGCTGGAGGCACCTTTTCTGGCGGCACATGGCACTCAGCTATCACGCAGTTTTCGCGCATTCGCAGTTTTTATGAAAAGAAAAAACACTGGGTACAATCCAAAAAACAGGACAAATCCAAACGTCGACGACGGGTCGGGTCGACACCTATGCGCATTCACTTTAAACCAGAATTTAGTCGCTGGGCTTGCCCCCTACCCACAATAGACCCTCAAGTTGTTCGCCGCACCGCAAAAGTACGAACAAACTACGGTCCTAATTTCAAGTATGGCCACTTTGCACTTGTGAAAGAACTACCAACAGCACTAGCGGGAATGGCTGGGGTTGGAGGACTTGTTGCTTTATCACAGATAAAAGTAACTCGGGACTTGTTATTAAAAGTAAAAGACCCTGGTCAAGGACCAACCCTAGCACAACGTCAAAACGGTTGGTTTTCAGTAAAAATGCTTGGCCAAGCCCGCAATTTAATGGTCTGGACAGAAATATCCGGTGGCGACCCAGGTTACGGGGAGACATCAAAAATGCTCGCAGAGTCTGCATTATGTCTAGCATTTGACGCTGATAAAACGCCAAAGATATATGGTGTCGTAACACCCGGGGCAGCTATGGGCGAAGCACTGATTGAGCGCCTGCAGGAAGCAGGAATGACTTTCCGTGTTATGTCCTAACATTGCATCAAAGACGGCAATCACAACTAAAATAACAACAGGCCCATTACAGGAACGAACTATGTCCGTACAAAATATATCCATCTCACAGGAATTTAACGCACCGGTAGAAACGGTGTTTGGAACACTCACTGACCATGAATCCTTTGGTAATCTCATGTCTGGAGCTCAAATAATTCGTGTTGTAGATAGTACTGGAGATAATGTAAATGGCACCGGCAGCGTCCGCTCCATTAAAATGCCGCTCGCCCCAGCATTTGAAGAAACTGTCGTTTCCTACGAAGAAAACAAGCTGATGGAATACACAATCAGTAAAGGTAGCCCTATAAAAAACCACCTAGGCCGAATGATTTTCAGTGAACAAAATGGTAGAACCAAACTTCACTATACTATTCAGCTAGAGTCAAAAATCCCCGTCCCTTTCCTAGGTCCGATATTGAAGTTAGGCGTAGAAAAATCTATTTCCTCCCTACTCTCCAAACTGGCCGCGCAATATTAATAAAATGCGCATTAATAGCGTTCTTTGCTATTTTTTTTGACATCCAGTAACTTACTGTAATACTTAGGAAAACCCGTTTAGGAGATAAAAAATGAAAAAGCGCCTTATTCCCCTTATTTTAGGACTTGCCCTTCCGTATGGTGGAGCGCAGGCAGATACCATATTTGGAGTGTACGCTGGCGGCGGTACACAAAATTTTGATTTTACTGGGGATTTTGAAGATGACTCTAGCATCTCAGATATTGACCTAGAAGATGATTTGAATCTTAGCGATGAATCAGGCACCTATGTTTATATCGCTATAGAACACCCCGTTCCTTTTCTCCCCAACGTATTATTGACGTCCATTGAAATTGATCAAAGTGGTAGCGGTATCGTTACTCAAAGATTCGATGGTGTAACTTTCTCTGGAGTTGTCGACTCAACAGTAGATCTAAGTCATGCCGATGCTACATTCTATTATGAACTTTTGGATAACTGGGTGAATTTCGACCTCGGCTTAACCGTTCGCAAATTCGACGGGGAAGTAAAGCTCGTTAGCGCAACTGCCGGTACAGCCCAAGAAGATATCGATTACACAATACCACTACTCTATGGAAAAGCTCGATTTGATCTGCCTCTCACTGGGGTCTATGTATCAGCGTCCGGAAATTGGATTGGAATAGGCAGCAATAAGTTTTTGGATTCCATGGTCACAATTGGTTATGAATCAACCATTGGATTAGGTCTGGAAGCAGGTTATCGAAATATCACGCTATCAATTGATGAAGATGATTTCGAGGCTGATTTTGTACTTTCCGGAATATTCGCAGCAGCCACATTCCACTTCTAACAAAATCATACCTAAGCAGAACAATGTTAAGCTAGTCAGCGAAACTGACTAGCTTTTTTGTTTTAAAACCTTTCAAATATTCCCAAACCACCTAATTCGCAGAGTATTTGAAGGACAAACAATGAATACAAAAAAAACACCTTTTGTTGTTATTGTGAGATTTGAAACCACAGCAGAAACACAAGTGACAGCTCTCGCCGCCATAAAGAACTATATCGCCGATTTTCTCAGTCAACAGCCCGGTTTTATATCTGCAACATTACATCGCAGCTTTGATGGCCTCTCTATCGCTAATTACGCTCACTGGGAAAGCGCCAGCGACTTTAAACACTTCGCAAAACTTGCCAAAAAACACCCCGACCTCCCTGGCTTAATCCAGTACAACCCTACTCCCTGCTTTTACGAGATTACAGAACAGTTTTAAAGAAGAATATAAATAGCAGACATAAAAAAAGAGCCGACCGGCTCTTTTTTTATGTCTGCTATTTCCATTTCCCATTAAGAAGTACAGCAGAGCTTAATCGAAGTTTACACCTATACGAGCGCCCACTTCCTCATAAGCCTCAACCACACCACCTAACCCTTGGCGAAAGCGATCTTTATCCAATTTCTTACGCGTTTCTTTATCCCACAAACGGCAGCCATCAGGAGTAAATTCATCTCCAAGAATCACACGCCCTTCATACAAACCAAATTCAAGTTTGTAATCCACCAAGACCATATTTCCAGCATCAAACAATGCTTTTAATACGTCATTTACTTGATTAGTAATCAATAATGTAATAAATGGTCTCAGTACAAGCAGATGCTTTACAAGGAAACCTCTTCAATAATTCGTTCTTTACGGGTTAATACCTGCCACTCAATGCCTGTTTTTTGATCTGCAATCTGTATCCAGTCAGAACAACAACCCACCGCGCCAACAAGTGCATCCTTAACCCTATCAAGCGCATTGTTTTTTTGACTTACATGAGTAATCACTAATTGCTGTAGACGCTCACTATAAATCGATTTTAGCAATTGCGCCGACTGTTGATTATTCAAATGTCCAAAATCACCCGCCACTCGCCGCTTTAACGATTGTGGATAAGGGCCATTCATCAACAATTCTAAATCATGATTACACTCTAACAACAAGGCGTCGCAGTCTTTATAAACGTTGGTGATGTGAGACGTAATACTCCCAACATCAGTCAACACGCCAATTCTCCACTGCGATGCCGAAAAGACAAACTGCGTCGGCTCTCTAGCATCATGAGGTACAGGGACTGGCTGTACCTCTATACTACCGACCACAAATATGTCGTGGGGGGTAATAATAGTTACCAGCGATTCGACTAACGGGCGCTGCTGAAGAGGCTTGCAACAAAACGTTCCCCACGTCAGGTAGACCGGAATATTATACCGTGACGACATTACTGAAACACCCTTAATATGATCAGCATGCTCATGTGTAACTAATATAGCCGTCAATTGTTCCGGCTCGATACCTTTCTCTCGTAACCGCCTCACTGTCTCTTTCGCACTAAAACCACAATCAAGCAGTAACAGTGTATCTCCATAAGCGATAAGGGTACCATTTCCCTCACTGCCACTTCCAATTGAAGAAAATCGCACTAACCGAGCTGCTTGCTAATCGCAGACAAAAGCCTGTCACTAACATCAATCGGTGCCAACGTATCATCATCAACCTGCACAGCAACCTGTACTCCATTTTCAGCACTGATAAGTTTGATTTCGTACACCAGGGGCTCCTCTTCACCCTCTACGTCGACTTTTATATAATAAATGCCTAGGCTTAAATTCAAATCGCTCTGAGCAAGCTTGGCTTTTTTGATGGCACTACCGACTTCAATCCATGCTCGATTCAAATCCATTTGCATCATCAATACAGGGTACCCATTCCCGTCTCGAGTCATCAAATAACTTGGCATTGCTGTTAGACTCTGCGCCATAATGGATGCATGCCCCCTACGACTCTTTTCATCTGCTATATAGTCACTTACCTCTGCATAAAGTACATCCAAAAGTTCTGGGTTTTCTGATTCTTGAGCCCAATCCAATGCCTTCAGTTTTGGTAATCCATCTTCATTTCGGATTCGAGTAACATGGTCAATTCTTACAGTGTACCGTTGCTGATCATTAATCTGCTCTATAGTGACGAGGAATTTCTCTCGTGTATTTGCCTTGTCATCTGCCGTAAATAAATTAATAAATGACGCCCACACGCCTTCTTCTTCGATAACCCTAGGCTTTAGCCACAAGGTTTCCATTAATCCAACGTGCTTATCTTTACGATCCAACTCCATACCGGAAGCCAATAAAAAGTCTGACACTGTTGACCATAACTTATCGTAGCTTTGCGCCACAACAAGCCAGGTAGCCGAACCATCGGTACGCAGCTCTATGCCTAGATCATCATCTACCGACAAAATAGACTGAGGGCGCGGAACATCTTCAGCCGTTTCCGGTACAAAACGCCCTTTCTTACTCACATGAGGAATCGGGTATAGTTCAACAACCCCTTTAGCATTAATCCCTTCCGGAAAACTGAGTGCTTTCTTTTCTTGAGCCTTTTGATAATCCATTGTTCTTTCTCGAAAATACCCCTGATCACCAAACAACCAGGAACATCCCGAAGACAGCACAACAAAAGGTACTAATAACGCCATACCCCATACACGAACATTTTGTATTTTCATGTTTTTATTATTCACTTATACAGCTAGCAGAAATTAATGCAGCTCGCAGCGGTGCTTGAAATTGCTCGCTAAGCGGAGTTAATGGAAGTCGAATTCCACCATCAATTAACCCCATCTCTTGAAGCGCCCACTTTACAGGAATTGGATTGGCTTCTAAAAATAAATTGTTATGAAGATCTAACACCAGCTTATTCAGTTCTTCTGCCTTCTCTCGATCACCTGCAATGGCTGCAGTACACATGTCAGACATTATTTTAGGCGCAACGTTCGCAGTAACTGATATATTTCCTTTTGCCCCACCCAACATCAACTCTGTACATGTAGCGTCATCACCAGAATACAGTGAAATATTGTCACCACATAACGACAATATTTCCATTCCCCGCTCAACATTACCAGTGGCTTCTTTAATCCCTATAATATTAGGATGACTAGAAAGGCGAGCTACCGTTTCTGGCAACATATCAACCATTGTTCGACCAGGAACATTATAAAGGATTTGAGGTATAGCCACTGCGTCGGCAATGGCCATATGGTGTAAATAAAGACCTTCCTGAGTGGGCTTATTATAATACGGAGACACTAATAGGCAGGCATCAACACCAACTGACTTCGCTCGTGCAGTCAGTTCAGTAGCTTCACGAGTACAGTTCGCACCCGTACCAGCGATAACAGGAACACGCCCTTTAATGTGCTCGACTGTAAATTTTATTACTTGGCAATGCTCATTTACATCCAAGGTCGCTGACTCGCCCGTGGTACCCACCGACACAATCGCATCAGTACCTTGCTCGACATGCATATCTAACAGGTTCGCTAAGCGATCCCAATCAATACTTCCGTTAACCAACATTGGGGTAACGAGCGCAACAATACTTCCAGTAATCATTTACCTGAACTCTCCAGCCTAAAAAGCAAACGCGTATGATAATTTCCCGCGACGTGAATAACAAGAAGCAAACCTTCTACAAGTGGGTATATTAGGTGAATTTATTAACATAGCTCCTAATTAATTTAATTACCGTCAATAATCTTAACATTTTCAGCTAGTTGTTCCCGAAAACCGATGCTACACTCTTTTTCATAGTTATTTTCTTAAAGCAACGCAAAGAATCAACATGAGCATCAACAATGGATGAACATCTCGTAATATCCGCCCTAGGGAGCGATAAACCTGGCATTATCAGTGAGTTATCTCGGTTTGCCTTAGAGCAGCAATGCAATATTCTGGATACTCGAATGACTGTGCTAGGGGAAGCGTTTGCACTGCTTATGATGGTTTCTGGCAATAGCGAAGCAATAGAGCAACTCAAACAGGCTTTATCTGGGGCTGCAAGTGACCTTGAGCTAACAATCACCTTGCAAAGTACGCAACAAAAACAACAACAAGAACCCGCCTTGCCTTATCATGTTGAAGTAGTCGCCATTGATAACCCTGGTATCGTGCATGAAATAACCGGCTTTTTCAGCAATAGAAAAATCAATATAGAAGAAATGAATACTGGCACATATTCTGCCGCACACACAGGCACTCTAATGTTTTCGCTAACCGTAGAAATAAAAATTCCAGGAAGCGTTAACATCAGCAATTTAAAAGACGATTTCATCTCGTTTTGTGACGAACGTAATCTCGACGCAACCATTGAACCATGCAAGTAGACTCACCCAACAACCGGTTCAATGATACCAACAATAAAGGCTTAGGAGGAGTCAATGGAAACAGTCCAACTTAATCAACATGTCCCTGATTTCGTAGCTCAGGCAACCAGCCAGAAGGACGTGCTCTTATCTGCTCTTCGCGGTTGGAAAGTAGTTTTTTATTTTTACCCAAAAGACAACACCCCCGGCTGCACGATAGAATCCCAGGACTTTCGCGATAACTATGAGGATTTCAAGGCTGCGAAGACGTGCATCTTTGGGATATCAAAAGACCTGCTTAAATCCCACGAAACCTTCAAAGAAGACCAAAAACTTCCTTTTGAACTGATTTCAGATACAGACGGAGAACTTTGCAAACTCTTTGACGTTATTCGAGCTCACTCAATGCACGGACACCAAGTAACCAGCATGGAACGCAGCACTTTTTTAATTGACGAGCACGGCGCGCTAATTAAAGAATGGCGAAAGGTCAGGGTTAACGGACACGCCGAAGAGGTTCTTGAGGCAGCGCAACGCTAAATCATGACAAGGCAAGAGCGGGAATAGTGCGTTTTTATACCTATTCTTGCTCTCTACTCTTCTTCTAACCAATCAGTGCCCACGCCATCAGTAGGTGCTTCTAGTCTTGGCCAAGCGCTCATCACGGCCTTTACTAACGTTGCTAAAGGGATCGCAAAAAACACACCCCACACACCCCACATTCCGCCAAACAATAACACCGCTGTAATAATGGCGACCGGATGAAGGTTTACCGCCTCGGAAAATAACAACGGTACCAACAAATTCCCATCAAGCCCCTGAATAATGCCGTAAACCATCATTACCCAAAAAAACTCGCCTCCCCAACCAAACTGAAAATACGCAACCATCGTCACGGGCACAGTAACAACAGCTGCACCGATATAGGGTATAACCACCGAAAGCCCCACGAGCAAGCCCAATAACGCAGAGTAGTTCACACCAAAAAAAGCCAAACCAATATAAGTAGCAACCCCAACCACCAATATCTCAATTGCCTTTCCTCGAACATAATTGGAAATTTGCTCATCCATCTCTTGGGTTACTTTACGAATAAAGGGCCTGTCATCAGGCAAAAAAGCTACAAACCAGCCAATCATTTCATCTTTGTCTTTTAAGAAGAAAAAGACCAGCAAAGGTACCAAAACCAAAAAGATCAACACCGCCATCAAATTAGGGATATTCGCAAAAGAAAAAGTCAGCACAGTTTCCACTACATCTTTTAATGCTGTTGTTGTCAAAGCAGTAATCTCAGTCACCCACTCCTGCGAGACAAATTCTGGGTATTGCTCCGGCAACTTAATCAATTGCTCATTAGCTTGATTAATCATCATCGGCATCTGCTCTTTGATTAACCGAATCAATTGCCCCCAAGTTAAGGGCACAAGAACAAAGAGGAATGCACCGAGCATTGTCAAGAACAACGTATACGACAACACAATAGACGGCATTCTAGGCAGGCCTTTCCTAGTGAAAAAATTAACAGCTCCCTGCAAGAGATACGCTAATACAATGGATGTCAACACCGGAGCCAGCGGCACCCCCATAGACAACACCACGCTAAAGCCAACAACAAGAAGCAGCAAGAGAATAATCGCTTCTTGATTAGAGAAATAACGTGTATACCACAATTGAGCCAATTTGAGCATCGAACAGCCTTATAACACCATGGCTTAACCCATGATAATGTTACTATTTTTTTATAATAAACACGAACTCACCACTACGCTCTTCTTGACGCAGCAGTTCGTGACCAACTTGATCAATAAAAGTAGCAAAATCTTTTACTGAGCCACCATCAGTAGTTTTTATTTTTATCACCTGCCCTATAGTCATTTTATTGAGCTGTTGTTTTAATTTTAACAACGGCATAGGACAATGTAGACCAGTTGCATCTAATTCTATATCGATTCGTTCGCTTATATTCACTTACGTTCCTTCTTTTCCTCTATAAATTGATTTGCTTGGCCCTTAAAATCTAACTCAGCTCAACAAAACCGAACATTAACAATATTATTGTTACCTTAAGGATACTCCTGTTCATTCAATGGGTTAAGCCCCATACTGAAGATACGTGGAGAAAGCCTACTATTCCCCACCCTTGAAGGAACTTTTAAAAGCCAAAGCCGTCTGGACTACATACCTATTCATTAACTTAATCGACGTGCAGATCATTGAATACAGACTTCAAAACAAGAGCTAACCACCATACACGCAGTCCCTGTGCCTATATTGCTCATATATTTCTATGTATCACGCTACTCACACCAACTCTTGCCCTAGCAAGCTCATCAGGCCTGCCGCAACTCGGCGATAGCTCCTCCGGGATTATAAGCCCAGAAAAAGAGCGCACCCTCGGCAAAGCATGGCTAAGACAGCTTAGAGGACAGGCTCCCACCATATCTGACCCACTACTTTATAACTATATAGAGCACTTATTATATTTACTTGCTTCCAACAGTGAGCTAACTGAACCTCAAATCGAGCTCGTCATCCTCAACAGCTCACAAATCAATGCCTTTGCGGTTCCTGGTGGCATTATTGGCATCAATGCGGGGCTATTGCTCCACGCAAGATCTGAAGATGAGCTTGCTGCCGTCATTGCTCATGAAATAGCCCACTTAAGCCAAAGGCACTTTGCTCGCAGCCTTGATTTTAGCCGCAAAAACAGCTGGACCAACTTGGCGGCACTACTAGCAAGTGTCGCGATATTGGCTACTGCAGGTGGTGACGCAGGCATGGCAGCCTTAGCAACAACACAAGCTGTCGCAATAGACCAACAACTCCGATTCAGTCGCCACAACGAGCGTGAAGCTGACCGGATTGGTGTACAAACCCTTGTTCGTTCCGAACTATCCCCTCATGCAATGCCTGATTTTTTCGAGCAATTATTAAAAACGACACGATACTCAGGAGAGCAACCTCCAGCCTTTTTACTAACTCACCCTGTCACACAAGAGCGTATTTCTGATGCTCGAAATCGCGTTCAACACCTGCCCATCAAAAATTCAAGTCAAAACCTCGCATTCTACCTTATGAAGATGCGCACCAATGTAGAGTATGCGCGTGACAAAGCATCCTTTAGCAAGGAGCTTGAGAGTAATCTTTCGCAAACAAATACAGCCAACGCAGAGATAACCCGATATGGCCTCGCAAACACCCTGCAAGAGTCGAACCTCTTCGACAAGGCACTCGTGCAAATCAACCTGTTACTTAAAAAGCGACCTGAAAATATCATTTACCTGACAACAAAATCTGAAATTTTGAATGATGCCGGTCGCTACCAAGAAGCACAAAATGTTAGCGAAGCAGCGCTAAACATCAGCCCAAACAACTTCCCTCTCAGCATTGCCTATGCCGAATCACTTACCCGGAACAAACACCCCGCCAAGGCAATCGAAGTACTAAAACATCAAATAAGCACCCGCCCTGAAGCCCCCTTTTTATGGTATCGATTATCAGCAGCTTACGGGAAACTTGGAGACATAACAGGTGTACATGAAAGCCGTGCCGAATACTTATTCCTAGTCGGCAGGGTCGACAAGGCTCTCGAGCAACTAAGGTACGCAATCGCCACATCAAAAGATAACTTTGTTTCTCAGCGCAAACTCAAAAAACGAATGGAAGAAATCAAAGCATCCAGAAGGGATATGGAACTATAGGCACGCCTAACAAGCCACCTTAGCGTACAGCATTATGTTTTACGCATTACCCGTTACTCCAAGCTTTAAGCTTTGAGCAAAATCTAACATTCGCGTTAACGGCTTCATCGCTTTAATTCTCACGCCCTCGTCAACAAAAACTTCCACATCAGATCGATCAAATACCGTCGAGATGCCCTCTAACTTATTCATCGCCATCCAAGGACAATGTGCACAAGAACGGCATGCCGCCCCGCTTCCTGCAGTAGGGGCCTCTAGAAACGTTTTATTGGGGGCAAGTTGCTGCAACTTGTAGAAAATACCTCTATCAGTAGCAACAATAAAAGTAGGATTACTCATGGCAACGGCGGCATCAATAATCTGAGTAGTTGACCCTACAAAATCAGCTATTTCAACGACAGAAGCAGGTGACTCAGGGTGAACCAGCACGGCAGCATCTGGGTAAAGTGCCTTTAGGTCATGAATCCCTTTTGCTTTGAATTCTTCATGAACAATACATGCCCCATCCCACATCAGCATTTCAACACCCGTTTCACGCTGAACATAACCCCCTAAGTGCTTATCTGGCGCCCAAATCACCTTTTTCCCTTCCGCAGCCAAATGATCAACGACATCCAGCGCTATGCTAGACGTCACAACCCAATCAGCCCTAGCCTTGACCGCAGCCGAAGTATTTGCATAAACAACGACTTCATGATCAGGGTGCTTGTCGCAAAAGTCAGAAAAGTCCTCTGCAGGACAACCTATATCAAGAGAGCACGTCGCCTCCAGCTCCGGCATCAACACACGCTTCTCTGGACTAAGGATCTTAGCAGTTTCGCCCATGAATTTTACTCCAGCAACAATTAACACCTCTGCCGGATGATCCCTGCCAAATCGAGCCATCTCCAAGGAGTCAGAAACACACCCCCCCGTCTCCTCCGCCAACGCCTGAACTTCTGGCTCAGTATAATAATGCGCAACCAAAACAGCGTTATTTTGCGTTAACTGCTGTTTAATAGACGCAATATACTCGGCATTTTTCTCTGGCGAAGGCCCACCAGAAAGGTGTTCGTTTTTTAAGTGATCTTTTACAACTTCAGTGGCAGTGGTAGTCATAATGCGACAGCCTAATTCTCTTAATTATGCAGTAATGGTACTTACAATTTCCAGCTATAGCGCGACATAATACCACCGCAGCCCATCATAAACAAAAAGGGCCTTTGTAATAGTTTGCGTACAAAAAAAAACCCCGAATGATTACCATCCGGGGTTTTTAAATATGGTGGGCCGTGTGCGACTCGAACGCACGACCAATTGGTTAAAAGCCAACTGCTCTACCAACTGAGCTAACGGCCCGGTAGAAGACGCGTATAATACGGATATTCTTTCTTCGCGCAAGTTTTTTCTTGATTTATTTAACTGATTTTAATTAATATTGCGTCGGATCCATCACCCCTGCTGCTTCAAACCCTTCCTTTCGCAACCTACAGCTTTCACATTTCCCACAAGCTTTCCCACTATCAGTCGCCTGATAACAAGAAACCGTCAGCGCATAATCGACACCTAACGCCACTCCTCTCTGGATAATCTCCGCCTTGCTAAGATCAATTAGCGGCGTCTTTATACTTAATGAATGTTCTTCAACACCTTTTTTTGTGGCGACATTTGCCAAAATCTCAAATGCAGAAATAAATTCTGGTCTGCAATCAGGGTAACCTGAATAATCCACAGAATTCACACCAATAAAAATATCATTCGCATCCAACACTTCAGCCCAACCAAGAGCCAAAGACAAAAACACGGTATTACGTGCCGGAACATAGGTAATGGGTATACCGCTACTAGCACCGTCTACAGGAACAGCTATATCGGCATCAGTCAATGCTGAACCACCAATGCCCCCCATATCTATTCCAATCACTTTAAAAGCCTCAACCCCCAAAGTATTGGCGACAACCTCTGCAGCCAATAGCTCGGCCTTATGACGCTGGCCATAATTAAAGCTCATCGCATAACATTCGTAACCCTGGCTTTTGGCAATCGCCAGGCACGTTGCCGAATCCAAGCCTCCTGACAACAATATGACAGCTTTCTTTTTAACTCTATTCATTAGTGCCCCGGTGCGTCCGCCCACAATAATTTATGCTGCTGCAATTGAAACCTTACAGGCAAACGGTCTTCTAACACCCATTCAGCTAGCTGGCGTGCATCAATTTGCTCAAAACTTGGAGAAAAAAGCACATCACTTACCTTTTCCGCTAAATCATGAGTTTCGAGCTGACCCTTTGACCATTCATAATCCTTTCGATCACAAATCACAAACTTAACCTGATCATTTTTTGTTAGATGCTTAATATTTGCGTAAAGGTTCTTATCGAGTTCTAACGACCCAGGGGTTTTTAAATCCATGACCTTTACAACGCGAGGGTCTACGCTAGAAACATCAATCGACCCACTCGTTTCTAACGACACCTCATAACCTGCATCACAAAGCTCTTTGCACAACAATACCCCCCCAGGCTGCGCCAAAGGCTCTCCGCCGGTTACACACACATAACTCGCCCCAAAAGATGACACGGTGTCAAGAATCTCTGGCATCGACATTAACTTGCCGCCACTAAAGGCATAAGCGGTATCGCAATAACCACAACGCAATGGGCAGCCCGTTAAGCGTACAAATACAGTAGGACAACCTACCGTTCTCGCTTCACCTTGCAGGGAATAGAAAATTTCTGTAATTCGTAATTGTTCCACACATCACCCAACAAAGTAGTACAAACACCAAAACGGTGTAAGCAATCTGGGCGAAGAATATTACAGGAAGGTGGCAACTTATGCCATTAAGAGGCCCTATACGATAAAACTAGAGACCTTTAAGGTATGATTTAGCCAGTTTCGCTGCTTGCGATCCAGAAAAATCCTTTATCACACGCTTTAATGTCACACTAGCTTTCGCTTTATCACCGGCTTTATCAAATACAGTGCCTAGCTTATACATACCATCAGGCACCTTGCCATGACCAGGATATTGAGTAAGAAGCCTAACAAAATGTGTTTTGGCACTATCTAAATCCGCAGGAGTGTTCGCTAGATGTAACTCACCCAACCAATACTCGCAGTATGGCGCCTTTTTTCCACCAGGAGAGTCTGCAAGCAAAGCCTTAAAGGCTAATATGGCTTCAGCAAAATTACGTTCTTTCAATAATTGATAAGCGGCATTGTATTGTTCAACATCTTTAGCAACCTGACCTTCAGCACTGAGTACAGCAGGCACCTTGTTAACCAAAGCCTCTTTGGTATCAATCGTAGGCTCCTGAATCGCCGATTTCTTTAACTGACCTATCCGATGGTCCAAGTCCAAATACCGTTCTCGCTGCTGTCTCTTCATCTGCTCAAGTTCGTGAGCCTGACGCTCCAACGAACCACGCAACATCTGCAATTCATTTTGCATTTGTTGCATCTGGTTATAAAGCTCCCATTGCTCTCCACCAGATATCAGGGGCTTATTAACCTGAACACTGCTAACAGATGAAGGTGCTCGTGCAGCTGATGCTGCTGGAGTAGCATGCTGAAGGCGAATGGGGGCATCATTTGTTGATAATTGTGAATCATACCCTATTGCAGAAGGGTAATTAGTATCAACAGCCTCTCTTTGCTCTACAGGTAACGGATCGTAACGCGACTCAGCTGTACTTGAAGACGCCACCAATACGGCAGCAGCCATAACAAGAACCCGCACTTCCATGCGATTACATGCAGACAAAAGGTTTAATGATGCTATTCCAAACACTCTCATTATCAATACTAGCTCTATATTATGGTGCTACTGCAGTGTACTTCAATTCAACACGACGATTCTTCGCCCAAGAACTTTCATTACTGCCCATTGCAGCAGGACGCTCTTCGCCATAACTAACAACTTCTAGCTGTGAACGTGATGCGCCATTTGCAGCCATATAGCTTGCTGCAGCTTTTGCTCTTCGCTCACCTAGCGCCAAGTTGTACTCACGAGTACCTCGCTCATCAGCGTGCCCATCTAGACGCAAACGTGCTGCAGCATTTGTAGACAAATACACAGCATGCGCTTTTAACGTCGCATATGCGTCAGGGCGTATGTTGGCCTTATCAAAATCAAAATACACGGTTGTATAAGATAACAAAGCATCGGCTTCAGACGTCGCACCGATATCTGTTGTTACAGACGAGCCTTCAACAGTATCATCACCTGCGCCGTATGCCGTTGCAGAAGAGTCTTCTGTTGTTGTTGCTGTTGCGGCAGCGTCCGTGCCATTTGCTGCGCCTGTCTCATCAGGGACAGTTGTACAACCAGTGATTGCTGCGGCTGCAACAAGTGCTAACAAGTGATTTCGATTAAAGATCGCCATTTTAAGCTCCTAATTTTAGATTCTTGCGAAGTTTATAGTGTAACTTCCTAAATTCAAACAATTTTAGTAGAGAAACGGCGACCATGCCGGTTCTCTAACGTGTCCTTTGCTAGATGGAAGCCTAACTTTTACCCTTTTGTCCATCGAAACAGCCTCTAAAACCCCTTTTCCATGACGCTGTGTTGCATATATCACCATCACACCATTGGGTGCGACACTGGGCGATTCATCAAGAGATGTTTCCGTAAGCACATCAAAACTTCCTCTCACTAAGTCTTGAACGGCGATATGAAATACACCGCCATTACGGTGAACCATGATCAAAAAACGACCGTCCGGTGTGATTGAAGGCCTAGCATTATAATTACCAGTGAATGTTAAGCGCTCAACCTTATGGGATGCAAGGTCAACACGATAAATTTGAGGGCCACCGCCACGATTGGAGGTGAAAATAATGCTTCGCCCATCCGGTGACCAGCTTGGCTCTGTATCAATACCATAATAATTGGTTAAGCGAGTCAGTTTACCGCTAGAGAAATTCATTGTATAAATTTCAGGATTTCCATCTTTAGACAAAACCATCGCAAGTTCCTTGCCATCAGGTGAAAATGAAGGTGCACCATTTAAACCAGGAAACCCTGTTATTTTTTGCTTCTTTCCCGTCAAAGTATTTTGGATATATATTCCTGGCCGTGTACCTTCAAAAGATACATACGCAACATCACGACCATTTGGAGCCCAGCTCGGAGACAATATCGGCTCCGGGGAACGTAAAATAACCACATCATTAAAACCATCAGCATCCGAGTGGTGAAGCTTAAAAAGCTGCTTACCCTTACCTAGCTGTTCCATCGTTACGTAAACTAAGTGCGTAGAGAACGCTCCTTTAACACCCGTAAGATGCTGGTATACCAAATCACTAATATAATGGCTGATAGCCCTTAGCTTCTTTCCCGATGCATTACCGCGCTTCACAACAACTCCTCGTAACACATCAAATAATTCAAACTCCACCAAATAGCGACCACCAGGCTCTCTATCCAGCCTTCCTATTAACAAAAACTCCGCCCCCAACACCCGCCAATCTCGAAAATACACCTGATTCTTTTGAGAGGGTCGACTCAGCATTCTCTTTCTATCAATAGGGCGAAATTGCCCACTACGATGTAAATCTGCAGCGACAACGCTAGCGACATCTGTAGGTACGCGGCCACTGCCCTTCCATTCAAACGGCACAATAGCGACGGACTGAGCATCATCAAAACCCTGGGTAACCTCCACTACAAGCTCAGCATGCGCACTTTGAACCATAGTCCAACAGCACAATGCTACCAGATAAGTCAAAATCATTTTAGCCTTATATGTCGAGCGTTTATTTAGCTCGAAATCTAAATATTTTTCCATTAGTACTTCAGATCCTCTGGATTAAACAACATGGAGAACTCTCTAAAATGTTTATCGAAAATTTCAGAGTCAGCAGGAACAGTAAAGTTACCGGCTCGTTCTACGGCATTAACCGCCGCCCTATCAAATGATGCATTGCCACTGCTGCGGCTAATACTAACACTATTTAACTCTCCCCCTGGGAGTAAGCGGATCTTTAACTTCACCTGCATACCATTTCGCGCACTAGGAGGGCGATTCCAATAACGCCGTACAGTTTGACTTATAAGCGCCGAATACGTATCCACTTCTGACGCAACATACTTTGCTCTAGCTTTCGCTTTTTGCTCTGCAGCTTTATCAATTGCCGGCACCCTTGACACAGCCTCTGGCTCTGACTTTTTAATCTTTTTAGCTTCAGATGCCAACAAATCATCAAAACTAGGCTCCTCAACTTTTGGCTTTGGCTTTGGCTTTGGCTTTGGTTTGATTTTTGGCTTTGGCTTTGGCTTGACCTTTGGCTTTACTTTCGGCTTAGGCTTAATTTTCTTTTTGGGTTTTGGCTTTACTTTTTTCTTCACTGTTTTTTTAACGACTGCTTTTTTCTTTACTTTAGGTTTTGGTTTCGGCTTTTCCACAACCACAGCCATAATATGCTGCGGTACAGGCTTAGGTTTTACGACAGACTCAGATGAGTAGAAGCTAAATAGAACAACACTCACTAATATGAGGTGGATTAACAGCGCCTTGGTAAAAGCGAGTTTATCCATTTTTTTCCAAAGCGTCACATTAACGCTCCGTCACTGGGCTTTCAGTTATTAAACCCACGTTAGGCACACCCGCCTTTTGCAACGAAGCCATAATAGTAACAACAACACCATAAGGCACCCTGGAATCACCTTCTATTAACACAGTAGTTTTAGGCTTTTCCTTAACAATCTTCGAGACTATATCGGTAACTTGCTCCTTACTTTTGGGACGCTTAGGATCTCCACCTACATTCAGGTAAAAAGTGCCTTTGTCGTCGATAGATACAATAACCATTTCATCTTTTTGCGACAGCTCAATCGGTTTTGCATCTGCATCAGGAAGTTCAACTTTAACACCCTGCACAAGCATCGGCGCAGTGATCATAAAAACAACAAGAAGTACCAGCATGACATCAAGATAGGGTACAACGTTAATCTCCGATACAGGCTTTCGCCTCGGCATTAGTTTGGATTTATTCATAGCAACATCTCTAGCAACATCTTAACTCACAACTTATTTAGCCGCTGTTTCAGCAACATCTGGAGCATGCGCTTTACGGTGTAAAATACCCGAGAATTCATCTGAAAAAGTCTCATACCGATGCAACACCGTATCAACAAGTGATGAGTAACGGTTATAAGCGACAACGGCAGGTATCGCTGCCACAAGACCCATAGCCGTTGCAATCAGTGCCTCTGCAATACCTGGGGCGACAGCTGCTAGCGATGCTTGCTGTTCATTTGCCAATGACAAAAATGAATTCATAATACCCCATACCGTACCAAACAATCCTACATACGGGCTAGTGGAGCCAACGGTAGCTAAAAACGGAAGGTTCTCATCCAGCTTTTCTTGTTCTCGCAACAACACAACTCGCATGGCGCGCTCAGCCCCCTCCATTACCGCATCAGGGTCTGAATTAGGGTTCTTTCTTAGACGTGCAAATTCCTTAAACCCCGCTCTAAATACATTTTCTTGGCCGCTATCAGGGTTAGCAGCTGAATTTACCTGTACATATAACCGGCTTAGGTCAATTCCCGACCAAAATCGCTCTTCAAACTCAACAATTGATCGCCTCGCCGCACTAAGTACCGTCTGTCTACGCCAAATAAAGTACCAAGAAGTAAAAGAAAGGCCCACTAAAATCAACATAACGAATTGCACCACCAATGTAGCATTGGCGATCAAACTCCAAATAGACATGGACTCTGACACGT
>CAJXZM010000080.1 GCA_913063125.1 uncultured Gammaproteobacteria bacterium
ATGGCAATTGTATGATGCGCTTCGCTTTTATCATACAATTGCCATACGTTTTAAATCCTGTTATCACTGGGCGTTATATCATTTGAGTAATAGAATGACGAAATATTTGTATTATTTTATGTTAGTCCTTCTTGTTGGGTTTCTTGGTTATTGTTGGTGCTATTATTTTGTTCCCAGAGAGCGAATATTTTCCGAGTCAGAAATTTCCAAGACATTACGAAACCATGGCGCCCCACAGGAATATTGGACTCCAAATAATATTGATATTCATAATATAAAAGATGCATTGTCAGAATATGTTGCAGTGAGTGAAGTTGGCAACGAAGATCGCTTGTATCCAATCGATAGTTACAGCTATCAATACTATGGCGTAATCAAAGGTGGAGATAAGTTCATTTCTATTACGGCATTTTGTACTGGGCTTGAGATACTAAGAAATGGAGGCCGACATTCCATTGAGAAGCTAGTAGTGGTTTACGATGGAGGCTCCTGTTATTTTAATGCTGGGTATAACCTAAAAACAAAGACCATTTCAAGTATGTTCATTCACTAGATGACAAAAAATTGATACTAAAGTGTCGGAAAGTGGTTTGTCTTGTTCAGTCGGGGTAAACTACAAGCATTAAAGTAAGGGTTGCGTCCCGCAATGGTAACTGACGCTGCACCTCTAACTAACCGGTGCAGCGCGAAAGTTAATACTGGTGGCTGCCTGTGCCGTTATTGCACTATTACGAAAATCACATTGAGATTTTAATGAAAAAAATAACATTAGTATTTATGGCCATTTGGATGTTTGGAGTGCTAACAGGATGCAGTACTGCTGCAACTTTCGATGCAAAAGCCAGCTCTACTCCTAGTCAAGATTTGTATAAGACTGACAGGTTATTGGTGAAATCGGCTAATATCGAAATTGAAGTCGAAAACGTAAAAGCAGTTGTTGGCCAAATTGAAGAAGAAGTTAAAAGGGTCTCTGGGTTTGTTAATGATGTTTACGATCGTGACGAAACTCGTGTATCAATGAGCTTAAAAGTACCAGCTGGCGATCTGGATGCTTTTATGGACAGTATTGGCTCTAAAGGTGATATTGTTTCAAAATCACTAAGCGTTAGCGATGTGACAGATGAAGTTATAGATATTGAGGCAAGACTCGTAAATTTGAAGGCCCTTCGGGATAGATTTCGTAAGCTTTTGGATAAGGCGGATAAAGTTGCCGATATCCTGAAAATTGAAAATGAATTGACCAGAATACAAATTGAAATTGATTCCATAGAATCTCGAAATAAGTCTTTGAAAGATCAGGTTTCTCTTTCAAGAGTTGATGTAACGATTACACAAAAGAAGGTATACGGGCCTTTGGGGTATTTGGGTTGGGGACTATATTGGTTGGTTGAGAAATTATTTGTTATAAAATAACCAAAAAACATGGACGCTTGGCGCGTTTAAAACCTCCCATACCCTCGCTATAACGAGGGTATGCATCATGAAGATTGCTTCCATGTGACAGATCAGCGAAGCTTCATTTTTGAAATTAGTTTGAACCGAATTATCTGAAAGGAGTAGATTTATGAGAATTGCTATAATTCTTTTTACTATCTGTTTGGCATCATGTGCTACTCAGAACATAAACAAAAATTATGATGTTGCAAATATGGGAGGAAAAGCGATTCTATTTGGTTCGATAACACAGACCGAAGCGTCAGGTACAGATAACGCGTATGGGACTGTTAGCTATAGTGGGCCAATGAGCGGATATTTACAAACTCGTACTTTTACAATGCCAATATTAATACCCTTTGATAAAAGTGAATTTGAGGATGTTACAGGTAAGATCTTTGTTATTGAAGTTGATCCTGGTGAGTACAGTTTTGATCGTTGGGCTGCGAGCAATGGGACAGGTGCTGGTTTTTATCCCAAAGAAAATCCGAAGCCTTTAGTTTATTCTTTGAAAGCAGGTCAGGTTAATTATGTAGGAAATATCCATTTCGAGCTTTTAACTGGTGATAATATATTTGGTATTGATATCACTCACAATGCATTTGCTGTGCTGGAAAATAATTTAGAAAGAGATTCAAAGATCTTTCAATCTAAATTTACGAAGTTGCAAGGTTTGGAAGTTGTTAATCTTGTTAAAGAGACTGGTATATGGGGTAAGGGTTTACAGAATATCAAGAAGGAAGTACACATTCCCCAAACGAATTAGACTAATGATCCACAACACGTGGGTGAATTTCGACAGTGATGTCTGTCGACGTATAATCTGTGATATACAAAAATGCATAACTAGTCGATCAACAAATAAACAGTGTGCGTTCGCTCGTTTTTGCGTTAATCTCTACGGTCTTAAAATTTCACTGTTAGCTGAGGTCACTTCTATTTTGGTTGGTGATAATTTTAACTCTAAGGGTATTTATGAGAATGTTTCGACTATCTGGATATATAGTAAGTGTCTTTTTAATAGCTTCGTGTGGCGGCGGAGGTTCAAGCTCTGATCAAGGGAAGACTGGAGTAGAGGACGCCAGTAACGATAATATTGATGAAAAAATTGAAATTGAAAACTCTGAAGCCATTGCAGGGGTCTATGATACTTCCGACTTTGATAGTGATATTATTGATCGAGTATTAGTTATTGATGAATTTTGAGATTTTCATCCTTATAAGGAATCAAATGACTTAGATTGTTTTATTGAAGCTGAAGAAGGAGATATTAATTACGATTTCTTAGGGCAATCTTTGAGTTATGATGAGGATTGGCTTCAGTTTACTGTAGAAATAGGCGAAGCCAAATTTACTTGGAAAATAGATGAATTTAACGAAATAGAAAAGTTGATATTAGGGGCAGCAGGGTCTTCTCCTACATCTGGTTCGCAAATTAGCAATGCGGTTAGTTTAGGGAGTTTAAATGGCTCAGGGCCTATTCTATTGGTTACGGAAAAGCTCTCTGTCGTTTTTCAGGATGAAATATTTGACAATATATGTGAGTAGCTGGTGATCTTTTCCTCGACTTAATGGGTATCAGCTTTTGATGCATGGTAAATGGAACATCTGTTTGTAAACCACAGCTACCTACTTAAGCTTCGTAAGCGCCAAATACTCCACGTCATTGACGCTTCTCTCTATTTCAGATCGATATTCCAGGGAAGAAGCTTTTCAACATCCTCAACATTTTCCGCATAAGCCAATCTCGCAAGCATTACACGAAAATACTCATAGGGCTCAATGCCATTGGCCTTTGCTGTTTCAACTAAACTATACAGCGTAGCACTCGCTCTCGCGCCTTTTGGGGTGTCTGCAAATAACCAATTTTTTCGACCAATTACAAATGGCCGGATAGCATTTTCTGCCCTGATATTGCTGATATGAAGATTACCATCATCACAATAACGAATGAGTTTGGGCCATTGGTTAATCGCATAACCGAATGCTTTCCCCGTTAAGCTGTCACTGGGTATTTTAGGTGCGTCTTTATCAACCCAGCATTTAAAGTCCTCAAGAGCTGGCACGCTTCTCTTTTGTCGGGCTTCGTGTTTTTCCTCTGGCGATAAATGCTTGATGCTTTGTTCAATGGCATACAGTTTTTTTAGCTTATTGACCGCTATATCCGCTTTGCTTAATGTTCCTTTAGTTGCATTCTTTGGTTGGGCTTTTTGTGCATCAGTAAACTTGCGGCGTAAATGATCCATGCAACCAAGGTGTGTGATGTTGTATGCAACGCAGGCAGCATCGTATCCTGCATACCCATCAGTTTGTAGGTAACCACTAAAGCCTTCCATCAGGCGCAGCGGTACGGCCTTACTGCGCGAAGGATCATAATCAAAGAGAATGGCCGGTTGATTGGGCGGGCCGCCCAGTGTTACCCACATGTATTTATCGGATGTGATGGCTTTATCCGGTTCTTTAAGCACCTGTATGCGGGTTTCATCCGCTTGCAGGTAGTTATGGCTTAATTGGTGCTCTCGCATGAGATTCGTCAGCGGTTGCAGCTCTGCTGATAAGCGTATCACCCAGTTTGCCATGGTGGTGCGGGTAATCGAGCCGCCATAGCGTTGCAAGATATTCTCTAAACGGTACAGGGGTAATCCATCACAGTATTTGGCAACGATGATATAGGCTAACAAACCCACACTACCGATCGATCCTTGCAAGGGATGCTTGGGTAGCGGTGCGTTTATAATCTTTCGCTTAGTGTTGTTGTCTTGGTCTGTTGTACTAAATACTGCTTTCTCTTGCAGGTATTCAATGACGCGTACTTTGGCGGGTACAATATCCAGCTCTTCTTTAACAACGCTGAAAAAGGTATCAATCGCGCCTTCTTTCGCTTCATCCGACAACTTGATGTGCACTTGCTCTCTGGGGATGCTGGGTGAGAGTGGTTTGCGACCGCCGTTACCGGTTTTCTTTTTCGGCTCTGATGTGCAGGGCTTATCCTCAAGTGTGTCTTCTACCTCACCCTGGCTACCCTCAAGCTCAACTTCATCAAACAGATGACCCTGGCCTGGGTGCTTTTCGCTGCTGCGCCCATAGCTTCTAGCACGCTCTAATCGAAGGTATTCTTCCAGTGCAGCAACGCGATCTTTTAATGAATCAATCACGAGAGTTTTTTGATCGATGATATCGTTTTTGGAGAGAATGGATTGTTCTTTTTCTTGAAGAATAGCCGATTGCTCAGCAATGATTTCACGCAACGCCGTTTCACCCGATGGGATATCAATCATGTTCTCAGGGTGCAAAGGAACCGCTTTTTTCTTCGTCGGTTTCTGGCGTTTCGGTTGTGTTTTATCGTCGCTTTTCATGCCGTGAATGCTACCATAAAACGGGTTAAAATACCCTTAAGAAACGGACTCATAATGCAGTTTTTTGTGCGGTTTCATCGCCATAATATCGTATCCATCCAATAGCCAATTTAACTGCTGGCCGGTGAGTGAAACCAGTTCGTCCGTGCGCTTGGGCCAGAGAAACTTTTCATCAGAAAGACTTTTGTAATACAGGACAAAACCGTTCCTTTCCCAGAACAAGCATTTTATTTTGTTGCGTCGTTTGTTGGTGAAGGCATAAAGATGACCTTCGAAAGGGTTATGACCAAGCTCCATTTCGATGAGTGCAGCAAGCCCATTGTGGGCTTTGCGAAAGTCGATGGGATCACGGTAGAGATAAACACAGGCTAATTCTATATTGGGTCGCATTACGGCGGTCATGAGTGGAATTCCATGAGCGCGTTAACCAGTGAAAGGCTTTCTTTGTGAATGCCACTGATGACGGCTCCATTAGGCAGTGTTATTTGCAATTCGGTTGGCGGTTGCTTAGATGAGCTAATAACGACCTTAGCAAAGGCAGGTTCTTTCTCTTGCGTAACAGTGTTGCTTTTTACTGTTGGTATGAGCTGGCCTTTGTAGTAACTGAATAGATCACGCTTAATGCTGTTCTTCTTGCAGTATTGCGTTTGGGTTAAGCCTGATTGTTTCCAGTCATTGAGGGTGCGTGTCCATTCTTCTTTTTTTGCTTGTCTCATAATCATGTTGCCTCGAGTGGGTGAGGGATCTATTATGAGGCTATATGATTATGCTGGTAGTACGTGGAGTATTTGGCGCTTACTAAGCTTCGGTGCTTGGTGAATTCTTTCACATCGTGTTTGTCGTAAAGGAAGATGGTTCAGTTATCAGTCAGGCTAGTTCGTGGTGCTAAATCAGGTTATTATTAACATCAATAATTAGGGGCGCATACCGATTTTAAAACCTACCATTGCCCTTGCTGTAACAAGGGCAATGCACTTGAAAAATATTCATAAAGGAATTTTGAAAACATGGATGATAAAAAGTGGATCGAGAATATAGTTAGATTTAGATTTGTCTCTTGGTTATTCGCAGTTATCCTCGTATTTATTGGGATTAAGCTAGCATCCTTGGTAAATAGTTTTGTATATGTAGGCACAAAGTTGGATCCAAGCTCTACCTATTTTGTTACGGTTGCAATCGTTTTCGGGGGGTACAGTCTGTGGTCTACTTCTATAGCAGTGAATATAGTTGGCAAAGTAATAAAAGAACTTTTTCGAGCAATAGTTCGAACAGTTTTTAGATCTAGAAAGCTGGATAATGAAGACATAAAGACAGTAAGCTCGCAGATCTTCAACGAAGACATGCAGCTTGAGGTTTTATCGAATATTCGGGGCGGTTCAAAATCGTTTGTAAGATCCGGGTTGATGCTTGGGATACTACTAGGGTGTATCCATATTTTTTCGGTTACCCCATCTCCTGGGTTAAAAGGCTTTGTAGTATATGCAGCTTATGGTTTGATGTGGGGTTACATCTGGTATCGAATAGCGTGGTTGGGATTTGTTCCTCTCCCTTCACCTGATGAAGAGTAAGTTTTCTGGTTCATGCTGCTGGATCAGGATACTATTAACATATGGTCAGAGGCGCTTCAGGTGTAAGAGAAGGCAGCATCTGCCTTTAACTATCAGATGCACGTGGAATTGAAAAGCTGTGGCACTTTCATGATCCGCTTCGCTTATATCATAAAAGCCCCCCACCTTTTTAATCCAGTGATCAATGGGCGTTATACGAGGTAGATATGTCAAAAAAGTCCTTTCGACTTACCGTCGCTATAATTTTTCCACCAAGTATCGCCTCGTTGTTTATCGTTTTAGCATTCTCTTTAGGAGGCGTTGAAGCCAACAATCCTAGAGGCCTCGATTTCAGAATTTTTATTCCGATTTTAGTGTTTGTTTTTGGGTTTATCCCTTCTTTCTTGTACTCATTAGCAATGGAGAAGATAGTAAAAATTTACATCACGGAGAAAAATAGCAAAGGTTCTTACCTGCTTATATCTACTATGTTGGGGGCGTTTGCATCTTCTATACCTTTCTTCGGACCATGGCTAATTCTTGGTGCACTAATCGGTTTATTTATGGGGTATACTCTTATGAAAAGCATTATTAATGAAGAGGCGGCGAAAAAAATGATGAATAATCGTATAACCAGCAGCTCAACAGGCTTTACCCTGTTAGATCGGGGTAAACTACAAGCATTAAAGAACGGGTTGCGTCGCGCAACAAAACCTAGCATCGCCCTATTAACTAGGCGATGAAGGCGAATTTAAAATATAAACTAGGAGCAGTTATGAAAATACGGAAGTTAATCTTGGGATATTACGCAGTACTCTTCGTCGCATTTGGAATTCTTGGCTTGGTAATGCCATCAATGGTATCTGCATTGATTCACTATGATATCAATTCAACTGGAGCCACTATGGAATTCATGGCGACATACGGTGGCCTGTTCTTAGGGGTCGGTAGCTTTATGTTCTATTGTATTAAGTCAAATATTCAAATAGGCTTGATTTGTGTGCTGCTGACAATGGGGGCAATGCTAATCTCTCGTGTAATAGGCTTTGGATTGCATGGTGGTGCAGACTATATACAGTATATCTATCTTGCAGGTGAGCTATTTACTGTAGTATTGGTTGGGTTTATGTTGGTAAAACCAACAAACACAGCGACTGCGGACCAAGCAGTAAACTAAGCGAATTTAAAAGAAAGACCTCAGAATACCCTCGTTTTAACGAGGACATTCATCTGAAAAATACTCATAAATGAATTTTGAAAACATGGATGATAAAAAGTGGATCGAGAATATAGATAGATTTAAATTTGTCTCTTGGTTATTCGCAGTTATCCTCGTATTTATTGGGATTAAGCTGGCATCCTTGGTAAATAGTTTTGTATATATAGGTACAAAGCTGGATCCAATCTCTACCCATTTTGTTACGGTTGCAATCGTTTTCTGGGGGTACATGCAGCTTATGGTTCGATATGGGGTTACATCTGGCATCGGATAGCCTGGTTGGGATTTGTTCCTCCCCCCCCCCCTCACATAACAACAGAATGTCCGATGGCATTCATTTGCCCTTACAGTACACACAAAACGTAAATAGCAGGCACAAAAAAGGCCAGAATTTACTGGCCTTTTTTGTGCCTGCTATTTACGTTAACCCTATCAGATCGCGTTATCTTTTCGCTGCTTCTTGCCTACCAAAAAATCTGCAATCGCCGGTAACAGCCAAATCGCGCCAATCATATTCCAAACAAACATAAAGGTAAGCAAGATCCCCATATCCGCCTGAAATTTAATATCTGAAAAGATCCATGTTCCTACGCCAAACCCCAAGGTAATTCCTGTAAATACAACAGATTTACCGGTGACACGGAGTGTTTCAAAATAAGCATCTTTAAGGTCTAAGCCTCTTTCAATATGAAAATGCATTTTGGCATAAATATAAATACCATAATCTACGCCAATACCAACACCTAACGCAATCACCGGCAATGTAGCAACCTTCACACCAATCCCCATAATCGTCATAAGTGCCTCACATAAAATAGAGGTCAGAAATAATGGCAACACAATACAAACAACCGGACGCCATGAGCGAAACGTAATAAATACCATGATACAAACCACCATATACACCAGCGTTAGCATCGTTACTTCAGCTTTTGCTATAGTTTGATTCGTTGCCGCTTCAACACCAGCATTACCCGAAGCCAGTACAAACATTGCGACATCTGGATCATTATTTTTAGCTGCAAAGTCAGCAACAGCAGTCACCGCCCTCTCCAAAGTTGCTGCTTTATGATCATCTAAAAACAATATAACCGGAGCCAAGCTACAACTCAGATTCATTAACCCCCCAGGTAAATTACCTATGGAGTTATTTAGGATATCTTGAATTTTGGACAGCTCACGCCACTTCAGGCTTCCTTCGTTATAACCGGTAATAACCAGCTTTGATACCGAGACTAGAGACAATGAAGATTGCACACCTTCAATATTTTCCATATGCCACATAAACCGATCAATAGAGCTCATTGCCCCATAACTTGTACAGCTATCCCTTGGGGTCTCTACCATTACAACTAGTACATCGGCACTTACTGAGTAATGCTCGGTAATAAATCGATCATCAATATTGTATTGGGAGTCCGGCCTTAATTCTGGTGCACCTGCATCGAGGTCACCGACTTGCAAATCTTGCTTTATATTAATACCAACACCAGCCAAAATAAGCGCGATAACTATTGATGCAGCCGCTATTTTAGGGTCCGCAAATGCAGATAGCTTTACCCAAATTAGCGGGGGCTTTTCTTGTTTTCGCAGCACTGATGCTATTGCAGCATTCCCTACGCCAATGTAGGACAACACTATCGGTACAAAAACAAGCTTCGTTAATATGATGGTTGCAACACCTACACTGGCAGTTATTGCCAGCTCACGAATAACACCAATATCGATAAACCATAAGGTTATAAACCCTATGGCGTCACTCGCTAACGCTAAAATACCTGGAATATATAGTGCTCTAAATGCACCGGAAGCAGCAACAAAACTATCATCGCCATTAGCTGACCTGACCGTCATTTCATTAATAATTTGTACGCCATGGCTTACCGCAATCGCAAACACTAAAAAAGGCACCAACATAGAATAAGGATCGATACCAAACTGAATAGGTTCTAAACTCGGAAACCGTTCAACGAATGCCGGCCATCCATCTGACGTTCTAATGTTTGCCATCCAGCCATGTAACAGACTGACAATACCCAACTGCCACACAACAGCAAATACGGACCCCACAACAACAGTGATAGAACTTTTCCAGCACTTTGTATCGAACAGCAACAAGACCGTGGTAATAAGTATCGTGATCAAGAAGAAACCCGCAACACCACGAGCCCCATCAATCAAATCACCAATTTTTTTGGCGAACCCTATAATATGAATTTTTATATCATCGTTCTGGAAACGTTCTCGAATCTTCTCTTCTAGGTCTTTTGATAAACGAGTGTAATCTAACTTCTCTCCTTTACTCTCATCAAGATCTAATAACGGCACGTACACAATGGCTGACTTGAAATCATCGGCAACCAAACGCCCGACCTGACCAGACTTTAAGACATTTTGCTGTAGGGTCTCTATTGCTTTATCCGAGCCATCATAAGTAGGCGGTACAACTTCGCCACCAATAAAGCCCTCTTCAGTTACTTCAACCCACCGAACGTTTGGTGTCCACAAAGACTTAACCTTTGATTTATCGACACCTTGAAGGTAAAAAACCTCATCCGTAACATCTTTTAAAACCTGTAGAAATTCCTCAGTAAAGATATCGCCTTTTGTTGTCGCCACAGCAATACGAAGATCATTACCTAGACTGAGTTCGTCCTTATGTTTAAACAGGTTTTGAATATACTCGTGTTTTAACGGTACCATTTTTTTCAAACTGGTATCCATCGTAATATGCACGGCATTAAAGCCCAAAAACACTGTTACCAGCGTAAATACAACCAGAATAGGTATCCGGTATGAAAAAAGAACTCTCTCAAAAATTGATGCTTTTTCTGACATAGTGATCGTTAACCTTAATACCTATAAATAAATGCGATCGTTACTTTGTACTACCTGAACGACTCAACTCTTATTCCATACCAACAAGCGATTTACTGGGTGTAGCAAGTTTCACACCGCCCTGCCCCACCAATATCAACTTATTCTCATCTGTTTTGACAATGCCCGCGATTGATTTCCTGTCATCTGTAACTTGTTTTGTAAAACTATTACCATCGTCTTTACTGAACATCATAACGCCACCATTACCTACCAAAATAACGCCACGTTCTCCATATAATGTGCCTGCCATTATTCCATTCTGATTTTCCGTCTCAATCTCACGCCAATTATCACCGCTATCAGATGTTCTGAAAATATGGCCCTGCAAACCAAACACAATCATTTCATTCAAACCAGGGCCTACGACCATACCAAAAAATGAACCGTCATAAGGACTGTTTAAGACTTCCCAGCCAACACCCCCATCAACAGAACGAAACAGTACGCCTTTTTCGCCAGCCACATAGACAAGCTTATTATCAATAGATGAAATGGCATTAAGGTGCCACCCATCAATATTTCCCAGTCGCTTAGACCAGTCTTCCCACGTTTTTCCCGCATCTGATGTATGAAGAAAATACCCATATGCACCAATAGCAAAACCTTCTTTTTCGTTCCTAAACCATACGTCTAATAAAGGTGAGCCAGATCGATCAATTGCATAAAGGTCTTCATCAGATACTTCACCTTCAACATCTGAATCGTCATCATAGCCCCCAGGAGAAAAAGGGGCTCCATATTGAAAGTCCCAACTATCACCGCCATCCTTGGTATGTAAAATCACGGCTTCATGACCAACAGCCCACCCCAAGTCAGAGCTAGCAAAATAAACAGCCGTTATCAGATTCTGCGTTGGTACTTTCGCCTGCTTCCAACTTTTACCATTATCTCTAGACACTAAAATATGCCCCCGAGCCCCAATAACGACCAATTTCCCATTAATATTAATCGCATCTACAAGTAAGGACTGAGCTGCTTTCATCGACATTACAGAAAAACGTGTTTCCAATTTACCTTTCTCGTTAGCCACAGCGACAGACGTACCAAAAGATAACGTATTTAACAGTACCCCAAATAGCCCCCACAGTAACAGTGTGTACAGAGTTACCTGCTTAGGTTTTGTGATTGCCAACAATGTTGTTTTTTGCATACAAAGAACCATTTTCTTCCAATTTTAATGCGTGTTATCGCCCGCGTCGTCGCAAAGCTGCAGGTTTGAAATATCGTTTTGATGGGGCTTTATCTTTAAACGTCAGAGAATTCTCCTCTTCACTATCAAGAAATGCAACATAGTATCGCTCTGTTACGAGATCATGATAAACATCCAATGCAGTCCATAGGACAGGAACCTCATAGTAGTTCATTAAATGTGAAACCGTTACACGCCATAAGTCTCCTCGAGAATCGTATTGATCAACCAATGCAATCCCCCAGCTATCTTCGTCAATATAAAATGTTCTTCGCCCATAAACGTGACGAATATTTTTCTTAACCTTTGCTTCTATTACCCATACACGATGCAATTCATAACGAGTATGAGCGGGGTTAACATGTCCCGGCTGCAACAAATCATCATACTTTAGATTAGGATCATCCAGTGCATAGTTATTATAAGGGATAACCATTTCTTTCTTGCCAACAAATGTCCAATCATAACGATCTGGGGCCCCATTATAAAGATCCACATCATCTGCCGTAATCAAACCATCTGCTGCTGCGACCGGCATATCATAAGCAAGGTTCGGTGCTTTTCGAACCCGTCGCTGACCAGAATTATACCCCCAAGCCTGTCTTGCCCCTTTAAGTTGATCCATGGTTTCATGAACCAAAATTGCACCACCCGCCAAACGTGCAGGACGCTTAGTGAATGCTAAGTAATAAAACAGCCTATTGTCTAAACCCTCAAAATCGCCGTCTTCATGGTAAAACAAGAAGTCGATCTCTTGTTGACTGGTAACCAGCGAATAAGCCCCGCTTTTTTGAACAGCAACTTCCGACGACTGACGAACAACATAGACTCCACGCCAACGTGTCATATGATTCCACAAAATCATTAACGGGTTCACGTCACCCTTGGCATCATAAGGCAGTGGAAATGGCACGCCACCATAGGCATTTACAATACCTGCCCCTGAATTCGCAAGCTCAGCAGTTACCGCATTCTTCGCTATATTGTCATATATTCTTTGTGGAGCTGAAGCACTACGGTGCGTCGGATAAACTGGCACATAAAATGTATCAGGGTATTTTGTTAGTAAGCCCTTCAACCCTTCACTCAATTTATCTGCATGGATATGCATATTACTAGCAGTGATTTTATACAGTAGCTTATCGTCTTTGTAGGGGTTAGGATGGTGCTGTCCGCGTGTTGTATAGGTTGCAGGTATATCTTTTTCAGTTATGCCACCCGTCCACTCAGGGATAGAACCTTTCTTATTCCCTTTTCGTTCTCCGCCATAAGGCGTTAACTCTTTCGTCAAACGACTTGCATCTTTCTTTGATACTTTGGCATTTACACTGGGCACAACCAGGGAAAGTACAGCCAATATTACTATCCAATGACATTTTCTCAGCATTACCAAGGCTCCTTAGCCGGTATGAAAAAAGTGAGGGCACACCTAACATAAGAGTATAGGCGACTCTCGGAAATAGGTTAGGGAATTTATCTGAAGATGATTTTTCAGAGCAATTAAAATAAGCCCACACACGAACCGGCGCAAAATTTATACAACTGTTTGATGGGTTGCAAATTCTTTATCGCTATAAAAAAAGGCTTTATTAAAACAGTTTATTCACCAACCTATTTTATAATTATTATCAATCACTTAGGGGATGCATTATAGGAGAGGTATTGTACGACGTGTAGCGCGGTAACAAAACTAAACGAAAGGGGCGTTCTTCTACACATAAGAACGCCCCAATAACGCGGCCACTATATTAACAACCGCTACTTTCACAACAAACTACGCAAGGCTTTTTGAAACAACCTCGTATACATCCGGGGACAACGGCGCCAGTAAAATCCTCTCTAATTCTTTTTGCATCAACGTTGCGTAATCAGGGTGGTATTTTTTCCAACGACTCATAATACCGCTAAGCCGGGCTGCAATTTGTGGATTCAACGAATTCAATTGAATAATACAATCAGCTAAAAACTGATAACCAGATCCATCCTTATTATGAAAATTCACCAAATTCCCATTACAAAAACCTCCAATCAACGCCCGTACTTTATTCGGATTGGTAAGCTCAAATGCCTCATGAGTCATCAGCATTTCAACACGCCCCAATCCAGCAGATTGTGGTGCGCTAGCCTGAACCATAAACCATTGATCCACCACCAACGCCTCATCTTTCCACTGAGAATAAAACCGATCAATAACACCTTCACGATGACTCGACCCAGAATGTACAATTGCATGAAATGCAGCGGCCTGATCTGACATATTTGCAGCATCTTGATATTGATCAAAACACAAAGCATCAACAGCAACATACTCACCTGTTGATTCACCAAGCATCATCAGATAACTCAAACAAGCATTACGTAACCCTCGCTTAGCTATCGACTCTGCGCTAAACACATACTCTGACTCCAACGGTATCGATTGGTATACCTCCATTAATCTAGGCAACAAATATTCCGCTAAGTCTTTTCGTAAAAAAGCCCTAATTCGATGGATGGCACAAGGATCAGCTTGAGTACTTATTTCTGCTATATACGCCTCTGAAGGCAATGACAACATGCTCGTAATCATTGCTTTATCAATGCCACCCGTCATCACTTCGTCTAACAATGACCCATAAGCATGCTTTAACACCTCACTGCCAACCAAGGGCACATCACCGCGACTTGACTCAATCATGGCTTGCATCGTATTCACAGCCAATTTCTGCCCTGCAGACCAGCGATTAAAGCCATCGCTATCATTCGACATCAGAAATGCCAACTCCTCATTCGACTGCTGATGTTCCAACTTTACTGGTGCAGAAAACCCTCTTAATACCGACGGTGTTGGACACGACGTAATATTATTAAAACAGAAGGATTGCTCTTTCTCTGTTAACGACAAGACTAACGACGAACATTCCCCATCCTGGGATTGTGCGCCTCCTTCAAGGCGTAACGGTAAATCATTACCCTTTGCATCTAACAACCCAAAGCCCACAGGTATTTGCAACTGTTGTTTATTCTTTTGCCCTGGAGAATCAGGTGTTTGTTGTGTCAGTGTTAGGGTATACGTTGAATTAGCCTCATCGTAACGACCTGAAACTCCTACAATTGGTGTGCCAGCCTGTCGATACCACTCCCTAAAATGAGTTAGATCAGCGTTATTTGCATCTTCCATCGCCACCACAAAATCATCGCACGTTACCGCCTTGCCGTCATGACGTTCAAAGTACAAGTCGCTACCCCTACGAAAACCGTCAGCACCCAGCAAGGTATGAAGCATTCGCACCACTTCAGCACCCTTTTCGTAAATAGTGACCGTATAAAAGTTATTAATCTCGATATAACTTTCAGGACGAATGGGATGTGCCATGGGCCCTGCATCTTCAGCAAATTGCACTGTGCGTAGTAAGTTCACATCGTCAACTCGTTTCACCGCCCTCGACCCCATATCCGCCGAGAACTCCTGGTCACGAAAAACAGTGAAACCTTCTTTCAGACTTAACTGGAACCAATCCCGGCATGTAACACGATTTCCACTCCAATTATGAAAATACTCATGAGCAATTACTGCTTCAACTCGTTGGAATCCAGCATCTGTTGTTGTCGCAGGATGCGCTAACACACAAGAGGTATTAAATATGTTAAGGCCTTTGTTCTCCATCGCGCCCATATTGAAATGTGATACTGCAACAATCATATAAATATCAAGATCGTATTCACGGCCATACACGTCCTCATCCCACTTCATTGAGCGCTTGAGTGAATCCATTGCATGGTCACACTTATCCAAATCATGAGGCTCAACAAAAATCTGCAAGTCAATCTTTCGGCCAGACATCGTTACAAAGGTGTCTTTCAACACACTTAAATCACCTGCAACCAAAGCGAAGAGGTAACAAGGCTTCTTAAATGGATCGACCCATTTCACCCAATGCCGCGCAGGCCCATCACCTTGTTCATCGTCACCTCGCAATTCATCACCTCTCTCCATGGGGTTGCCGTTGGATAGCAATATCGGGTACTGGGCTTTATCTGCTACCACTGTGGTAGTAAATAAGCTCATCACATCCGGCCGATCGAGATAATAGGTGATTTTCCTAAATCCCTCCGCCTCACATTGTGTGCAGTACATTCCTTTTGATAGATATAACCCTTCTAAGGAAGTATTTTCTTGAGGCTTAAGACGAGTTTTGATTTCTAAGGTAAATGTTTCCGGCACACCGCTAATTTGGAGTACCTCACCTTCTATTTGATATCGCTCTGATGTCAACAACGTACCGTCAATACATAAGCTTTGCAGTACAAAATCAGCCCCAACAAGCCTTAGCACTGAATCACTGACAGTAGACTCTGTATTTTTATACATAACCAACGTTGCAGTTACATCCGTATGGCTGCCGTATAATTCAAAAACCAAATCTGTTGTTGTAATCAAGTAAGCTGGCACTTGATAACTGGCAAGCTGAATAGCTTCTGGAGTACTTTTCACATCAGGGGAGGCATTAACCATTGATATTTCCTAGGGTTGTTATTTCAAGGTATTACTATGTCAAGTTTTCTGGAGGTATAATTTTAACGGGACTAACATCAGCTTCATGATCATGTGTTTCACACATTTCACCCTCTTCTTTCGGACCTTTGTTAATCTGACCAACTCTTTCATCTTCCGACAAGTATTTTGCGTCATAGGCAATCACTGCCTGCATGCATTGCTCTCTCTGCTCTTTGGTGAGACGCACACCATCAGGCCACTTTCCAAGCTCTACAGCTCGCTTTAATTTTTGGTATGCATCAGGGGTAATTGTATTAATTAAGTCATCAAATTGCATGGAGGCTATCTCGTAAAATAAAAAACATAGTATACGTTATTTATCTACATTATTTTGGCTTGGGTGCTGTACTACGCTCAATATGCCGGTCACTGCAATCAATTCAGAAAACGCCATTTACGGTATTAATCAACAACCACTCAGCTAGCTCATCCGGGGGAATTGGCCGACTGATGGCGTAACCCTGACATTGTAATTTTGGTATTCGCTTCAAAATAATCAGCTGCTGCTCAGTTTCGACTCCTTTAACAATTACTTCCACACCCAAACCTGAAGCAAACCTTGTTATCCCCTCAATAAAGGCAACCTCTTTAGGGTTACTTGCAACACGATCAGCAAAGGTTTTTGCCAACTTTATCTTTTTCACAGACAATCGCTGCAAATACATCAATGATAAGCGACTTAAGCCAAAATCATCAATGCAAATCTGTACACCCAAGGAACTGAGTCCCCCAATAATAGAGCAGGCCTGATCGATATCTCGGGCCAATGCATACTCCTTAATCTCGAGCTCTACAAACTCAGGTTTTAAACGCGATGCCTTAATAGCCTCCCCTAACCATGTCAGCAAACTGGTATCAACAAATTGAGACAAACTTAAATTAACTGATACCGTAACATTGCATAAGCCTTTGCTATGTAATTTACGAATATCTCGACAGGACTTCATCACCATCTGTTGACCAATAATCTTCATCTGCCCTGACTTTTCCGCCAGCGCAATAAATTCAGAAGGCTCAACAACACCAAAATCAGGGTCCAACCACCGACACAATGCCTCAAAACCCAATACCCCCCCTGACTCTGCATTAACAATGGGTTGATAGTAGATCTCTAAAGTATCGCGCTCTACAACATCACTGAGTTTGGCGACCATATCTAGCGACTGCCGTAGATCGCTCTCTTCATCCTGAGCAATACCAGCAGGTGAAAACACCTGACCACTCAAGGCCCCTACGCTATCGGCTCCAGCACCAACACGACCGATCAATTCTGTAGTAATCAAGTTGGCTTTTGCCATTAGATTATAGCTGTACTCTAAGGCGCTCACCACGGCATTATAATGACTAACCAAGTCGGTCAATTCATCTTCACCTTGTAGCTTAACCCGCGCCCCATAATCTTGCGTAGCACCAATATCATGGGCTTGCTGTACAAAATATCGCAAACGATCCACCATTGAGCGACTAATAAACAGCCAAAGCAACAAAGCCCCAATCACTCCTACACACCAAATCCCCACTAACATCCACGGGACCCCGCGATAACTTGGCGAGCTTTGATCATCGATCCAAACGTTAATAGGTGCAGTAATAAGCCCTTTCAATTCACTTTTGGCTCGAATGCTACCCGCCAGAGGTACGGAGCTAGCAATACCACCCAGTGTTGCTTCAAATTCATAAATTGCATTCAACTCACCAAATAACGACTTTAGAAAATAACCCGCCACAAAGTATCGAACACCTTGCTCATTATTACCCACTTTTCCTACAGTGAGATACAAAGGCTCTCTCTGCCAGTACGCTACACCTGTAGTTTGCCAACGCAACCCAGCAACCTGATTAAATAACACACCATCCAAATCTCGCAGCGGCTCGCTGTTTTGCGACATTATATCGTCTGGGTGAAAGCTGTTTATAACATGCCCTCCCCCCGTCAACACATAAAGAAAATCAAGATCATGCTTTACACCAAGCACACCCAACAAGCCTTCTTTTATCGTCGCGTCCCCCTTACTTGTACCAAGATCAGTATAGGTTGAAGAAAGTGCTTTTACGGTTGTTAACGCATCACGCTCTGCTGCAATAACAACAGAGGAAAATGCCTGACTCATTAACTCCTGAATGCGTATTTCGGCAACACTTTCTCGTCTATCCTGCAATTGCCACTGCAAGGTAAACACCGTAACAAACACAATAAGTATGCAAAAAGACACTAAAAAAGCTCGAAAACGCAACGTCATTATTTAATTATTCCAACCCATCATTAACCCATACTAATTTAGACACATCTAGCCCGACATCACCGTCATCAAACCGATACGCTACTAGCTTACCCTGCTTCACCGCGCTGTAATCCAAACAAGCAATATTGGAACAAATCAGCCTCGGCTTACCCTTTCTCCAATAATGGCCTACAAACAAGGGTTTTTCATCTTTCTGGTAACAAACCAACTGTTTTTTTTCTTCGGCGGTTAATAATTGATGCTCTACAGGCTCTGGCAAACGATCTGGCTGAAATATAACATCATCGTACGTTTTTGGGCTTCTTGCCCAGAACTTAGTGCGAAACCTATGCCTTACAACACCATCCTCCCCCGTCAAGGTAAGCCCGCCAGGTAACATCAAATCAGTCCCCCGAAGTAATCGTTCTACAATTCTATTCTCTGTTGTCGCACGGATAATGGATTGATGTAAAAAAAAATCGTCCGCAAAACACTGCGAAGGCGCTATCTCGACCAATTGATCTATTTTTGATTGATCCCAACAAGCATGGACAACACGAAACCCATCAAACTCCAAGAAAATGGGCAAGGTTTTAAACCATTGTAATGCTTTCTGCCATTCAGCCTGGTAATTTTGGTATTGATCCAGTGATGCACTCAACAACCCTCGAAGCTTTTCTTTACGCTGCTGATTACCCTTATCCACACCCAATAAATCGTATATCAACGCGTTATATTCATGATTGCCCATTACCGCATAAGCATTTCCAGTATCAACCATCGATTTCGCAATCGAAACAACCTCTCGAATGTTAGGGCCTCGATCAATAAGATCACCAAGGAAAATCACTTTTCGCAAAGGATGAGAAAAAACGGAATCTACTTCGTCATAGCCAAGCTTCGTCAGCAACCGACGCAGCATATCTGCACACCCATGAATATCACCAATCACATCGTACCCAGTAACATGTGACGGCGGCTGGTTCACAGCACTTCACTCCAGCCTAGCTTCGAGCGACAACTTTCATAAAAGCTGTGATTTAATGGGTGTAATAGTTTCATTTTGTGAGATTTTTTCCGCACATACAGCACATCCCCTGGTTCTACAGAGATATCCCCTTGACCATCACTGGTTAAACGAGGGTTACACTCATTATTCTTACTAACCACTATTTTTATTTCACTATTACCACCAACAACCAAAGGACGACTACTCAGTGTATGAGGAAACATTGGCACAAGTACAATGGCATCTAGGTTAGGGTGCATAATCGGACCGCCGCCAGATAATGCATAAGCCGTAGAGCCTGTTGGTGTAGAAATAATAATACCGTCGGAGCGCTGACAATAAACAAACTGTCCTTCGATAAACAGTTCAAATTCCAACATAGCAATTGAACTTCCAGAGTGAAACACCACATCATTCAAGGCACTGCTTTCACCTACTGGCCTTCCATCCCTTACAACTTCGGCCTCCAATAAAAAACGTTCCTCTAACAAATACTGACCATTCAACACCTCTCTTACCTGTGTGTTGATGTTTTGAGGTGATATATCAGTCAAAAAACCAAGTCGACCTCGATTAATACCTAACAAGGAAACTCTTGAGCGCGCAAAATCCCTTGCAGCACCTAACAAACAACCGTCACCACCCACCACAATGATAAGGTCACAAATTTCCCCCATCATTTTACGACTACCTTTTTGATGAGTATCACCAGGCAATATCGTTGCAGTACTTTCCTCAATAACAATTGAAAGCCCGTGCTTGCTGAGCAATTCAACAAGTTGATGAAGTGATTCCCCCACCAACTCGCTCCCCATCCTGCCAATCAAACCAACGGTACGAAATTGCTCTTTTGCTTGCATGTTATATGCCTTGAGTAAACGAAGCGCATGAGTGTAACATCAATGCATCCATCAAGAAAAACACCGTCGCAGATTCAAATCCGTTTATAAGGCGTTATTTATTAATTGCACCAAAACTCACAATGTTGCCAACACCATTATGAGATTTGTGTTTATCGCAACGATCTGAGTCACCAATAACAAATTGACTAGGCACATCTACTCTACTCACTTTACCGTCACAATTTTTATCTTTGCTTAATGACTGCTTACACGTCGGCCGGTCGTAATGTCCCAGCCATATTTTGTAATGATCTATAGATACCAAACATTTATCCGCAGCGTAACTGATAGGGTCATCCATGTATTCTGGCATGCTCGCCAATGGGATTGATATATGCCCCGCCCCAGGGTGAAAGGCAATAAAGCTGACACCGAGTCCCTCTAAGCGCTCCAAAAACTTATCGCCACCGTCATTCACCAAACGAAGCTTATCTTTGCGCAAATCACAAAGCTCCTCTCGCAACTGTTTGGCTACCTCATGTCGATACATTAATTCCATATTTCGTAATTCAATATCTTCTTTTAACTTAGCGGTCTCTTCAGTAACACGCTCTTCGAGTATATTTTGGTATTGCGCCTTAAGCTCATCCAGCTTCTCATTTTTACTTGCCTCAGCCTGCTTCGATTCAATAGTTGATGCTTTTTTCAATGCTTCTAACTGTTTGCGTTGCGCCCCACTTTGCTCCCGCAACGCCATATTTTGACTATGCAACGATTCATGCTGATTCTTTAAACGCGCAACTTCTATTTCTGCCTGCTGCAAACGTTTCCCATAGTCCAATTTTAAGGCTGCAACATTCTGCTGCATTTCGGTTTGCAAGGTTTTAATATGTAATCGCTGAGCCTTCAACAGGCTCGCAATTTTTCCACGATGCTCAGACTCAAGCGCTTGAAGCTGACTATCCATCAATCCAAAGTCTTCATCTCCACCGGTCATTGCATCCAATGTTGGTAGCAACGCTGCATTCGGATGCTCCTGAGCAGGCTGACCTGATGGGCGATGGTTTTGGAGAACCCCTGTCAAGTCCCCTTGTGGTAACGAAATATCAGATGCAAACGAGCCGTATGGGTCAGTCGGCGGCGGTGACGCCGCCACCCCCCAATTACTTTGCTGAGCACCAGAAATCATTGATTGCGGGGCTGGGCCGGGAGTATTTGACGATGTAGGAATACACAATTTATTCGCTTTTGCGGTATCCCGAATCCGAATAAATGAATTACTTTTAGGGGACATATCTGGGTCCCACATATCGGCATGATGCCACGCTACAGAGCACTGACTTTTACAAGAAAGTCGAATAGGACCTGCACCCAAGTTAGGACCAGCACCGGCAGTTTCCGCTAAATGTCGCAAAGGTAAGTTCCATGACTTACTCGCAAAACCTTGCCGATCAAACGCAATCGTAAACAACACGCAAGACTCAACCTGAAGCGCACCGTTAATCACAACAAATGCCGATTTAATGGTGTCGCCGGCAAATTCATTTAACCCAACTACACCATCAAGAATCGCTTCAAATTCGGTGTACATCATTTCTTTGCAGATACTGTTTTCATCAAAACAGAAAACAGCCTCTACTGACGCCCGTGTATCGACCATGCTTTACTAACTCTCACAACTCGCCAGCTCTCACTAGCGGCATTTTATAATTTTAATGGAGGTACTGCAATTAACACATTGTAGTTAAGGATAGACGATTTGGATGTGATGATATTGGCAATTTCCTCCTGATTAAGGATTCGCCAACAAATTCTTTCAATTATTGAATACTGTGCCCACATTAGAAGCCCACCAAGGTAATACGTAACTGATAATTGTCAAAAGCATCTCTAAACAGATGACAAAACAAACGATATACTTGCTGCCAGCAACAACCCTTTCCCTCACATAAAAGTAAGACTTCTTTATGAAAATCGGTGATACAACAGCCAGCTACATTCAGTATTTACTTGATATTGTGACGTCACACGGCACTCCAAAAGAAGAACTACTTGCCGCTATTGGGCTTAACCCCAAAGAACTTGAGGACGGTAACAACAGAGTCGACCTAGCCTACCTAATGAGGCTAGGATATCACGCCATAAAAATTACCAAAGAGCCTGCTGTTGGACTGATTGCAGGCAAAACAAGTAGCATTACACGTTTTGGGTTACCAGGGCTCGGGGCAATGACATCCCCAAACCTAGGAGAAGCACTACAAGTTATCACGCATTACGAGGCCATTTATGGTCGCTGCTACCGCGGGGCTTCATGTATAACTACAACAAACAACACCCCCCACGTAGAATTTTATTCCATTGCCCCCTATAACGATTACACCTACTTTGTGGTAGATGCAGTATTGAGTGGCTGGAGTAATGCAATCGAATGGCTGACCGGCAGAACAGACCTTGTCGCCAGCGCACATTTTGAATTCCCTGCCCCCCTTTATCATGAGCAGTATAAAAAAGCCTTTTCCTGCCCCGTATATTTTGCTCAAGAGAAAAATGAACTGGTATTGACTGAAGGTGCACTACCCGCCCTTTCACTACATTCCAACCCCTCTTTACATGAACAACTTATTATTCAATGTGACCAGGCCCTTACCCAGGTATCTCAGGCTGACAGCCACAAAAACAAAGTCCTAAAGGTATTAGGCACCATGTTGCATGGAAAAACTCCTTCTATCGAAGACGTAGCCCAGCAACTTGGAATGCCTACCTGGACGCTGAGAAGAAAACTAAAAGATGAAGATACATCCTACCAAACCCTGGTAGACGAAATGCGCAAAGATGTCGCACTGAGCTATATGAAGAACACAGAACTCTCTTTTGGAGAAATATCCTACTTATTAGGTTTTTCAACACCTGGCGCTTTCCAACGGGCTTTTAAACGCTGGTCAGGCATAACACCAGGCGAATATCGAAAAACCCTAAAATAAGGCACACAAAAGCCGGGGGTCAAAAACCAAGAGGACGTAACGAGACATTCGAATTAAGATTTTTTAAAACAAGAAAGGGAAATACTTGAAAAATAAGGAGCTTCTAGACCCAGGGAAAAGCACAAAGAAAAGTGGCGGAGCGGACGGGACTCGAACCCGCGACCACCGGCGTGACAGGCCGGTATTCTAACCAACTGAACTACCGCTCCACTTTTACTTCTTTGCTCTTCTTCTGGTGGGTGGTACAGGGTTCGAACCTGTGACCCTCGCCTTGTAAGGGCGATGCTCTCCCAACTGAGCTAACCACCCTAGAAGAGATGCGTATTCTACGGATTTTTTTCGTTGTGTCAAACAGTTAGCGTTATTTTTTTGGTTTTTTATCTCCTAAGAAGATCTTACTATCTTTACCCTCATACCGAGTACGCCTCATCCAATTAGAACCAGCAAACTTTCAAAAACACCTTACGCAAACACACTTGACACGCCCACCACCCAACAAAATGTCGGGCGCGAGCGTTTCGTTAGATTTTTAGGCAAGCTTAGGATTTTCGCCATATTCATTTTCTTCATTGCCATCTAGAACCAAGAACACCACGAGCTTAAGAAGACAGGAATCCCGCTATTAGCCCCCCCCTTTGGCGACGTACTTTTTTGAATATTGAAGACCAGCCCGATGCCCAAAAAATCTCGCCGTAAGTTTGCTTATTCCCCTAAGCTGGTTAAACTCCGCCCCTCCGACCTCCCTCATTGCGTGCACTCATGACATTTGCTGACCTCAATCTTCATCCCGCTATCTTAGCGGGCTTACCCTCACAACTGCATACCCCCACTCGAATTCAGAAATTGGCTATTCCTGCAATATTAGCTCAACGCGACCTACTGGCACTAGCCCAAACCGGCAGCGGCAAAACCCTAGCGTTTGGCCTACCGTTACTGCAACAAGTTAACCCAGGCGCCCCCAACATTCAGGCAGTCATACTAACTCCCACCAGGGAGCTTGCGACACAGGTTAGTAGCGCATTACAGCAAGTGGCGACAGAAATAGGGGTCCGAATACAAACTCTCTGTGGCGGCGTTGATCAAGCCCAACAGTTGAGTGAGCTAGAACACCAACCGCAGCTTCTTGTAGCAACGCCAGGCCGCCTATTGGATTTACTCACACAACAGCTCATCAGCCTAGGCACTGCTCGCCACCTTGTACTCGATGAAGCAGATCGATTGCTAGAGACGGGGTTCTGGCCTGACATACAACATCTATTAACGTACATACCAACTGAACGTCAAACCCTCCTGTTTGCTGCAACCCTATCCTCTGCACTGGACAGCCTCGCAATGGACTTACTCAGAGACCCACTACGAAAAGAAGCCCACACCACCAATAGTGTCGTGGAAACAGTAGAAGAGCGCCTCTATCTCGTCAACAAAGGCAGCAAAGCACAAGTGTTACTCGCCCTACTGAAGCAACACTCCTGGCCTCAAGTCCTGGTATTTGTCAGCACACGTGGTGCGGCAGATTCATTATGCAAGAAGCTGCTAAAAGCAGATGTGGCAGCAGGATCACTTCACGGCGAGAAGAACCAGACAATACGCGAACAAACGCTTGAAGCTTTCAAAACACACAACATACAAGTACTAGTTACTACCGACCTGCTAGCACGAGGAATTCACGTGGAATCACTACCCGTAGTGATCAACATGGACCTACCTCCCAGCGCCCCAACTTACGTACACCGAGCTGGCCGCACCGCCAGGGCCGGTCACAATGGCATTGCACTCTCACTTGTTTGTCACGGTGAAATACACGCTTTGACAGCCATTCGTGATTTAACTGGGCGAACACTAACGCTGCTTGAACTGCCGGATTTCCCCGTTACGGACAAGCCTGCCAGCGAAGAGTCCAAACGCCCAGCACGGGACAAACAGGCAAACCGCCGCAGCTCAAACAAGCGCAGCATCAAACAATTTAAAGGCAAAGGGGCAAGCCGAAAAAGTCAGTAACCAGATTCACAGGAGCAAACATTTCATGGCAAAGCCCGTGAAGATAAAGGAGTCAAAGCAGCTGCAGCTTCAGCACCTAGAACCAAGTGCGACCGTGACCACACCTATAGCACCAGCACGCAAAAGCACTAGACCAACGATGACACATTGATGTTACGCACCCCCAACACTCCTTTAAAATCCCCTGTTAGTGACTACACTTTGTACAAAGTAAACGACCAACAACACGCAAACGGAAGCCCTCATCAATGCCAGATCAAATCAAAGTATTACTTGTCGAGCACGAAGAACAAGACATCGTATTACTGGAACAAATGCTAAAGGATGGCTACATAGTCAGCAGCCTTGATGATAGCAGCAACATCATCAAGCGAGCCGCGACAATACACCCTGATATTGCAATTATTAACCCCACCATGCACGGCCTCCCCACGAAAATCTTATGCTCCAAACTAAAGTCGCAACAACCGCCCTGCTATGTATTGTTTTTATCCTCAGACAATACCGCACAATCATGCACTCGCGCATACACAGATGGAGCCGACGACCACATACTAAAACCGTTCAATCCGGTTGAAGTGCACGAGAAAATCCAAGTATCAATTCAAAAGATTGCAGTACAAAAACAACTCATCAAAGCCAGCGACACCGCACGCATAGCCATAGAAAATAGCTTTGAACTAGGCACAATCATCACCTTCATGGAGGCAATTGGGGCTTGCGAAGATTTTGACGAGCTAAGTATGGCCTTTTTTACGGCAATGGAGGACCTTGGGGCAAACCTATCGCTTCAAATTCGATATAACGATAGCGCACTGAATTTTCGCTGCGCTAACGACTCTCTTGAAGCCGTAATCCTCGGAGAATTTAGAGACAATGCAAAATTCATAGAACACGCCAATAAAATCATCATACACCATGATAAAATCTCATTACTTCTCAAAGACCTCCCCCCATACAACTCAATGAAATATGGCCGCTTAAAAGATCACATCAACATCATGGTAAATTCAGCCGGTGCAAGAATCGTTAGCCTAGGGCTTCAAATGGAGCTAGCCGAACGCAAAGATCAGGACATAAGGCAAGCATTACAAAAGGCTGGGAAAATAAAAACCTTGTTCAAAACCACGCTTGCAGAACACCAAAAAACAACCAGCACACGCATAGCCGAGCTCGAACAACAAATGGAGAGTATATTAATTTCATTGTCACTGGATTACCAACAAGAAGAATTACTTTTAAAATCAATGCACTCACTGCTTTCTAAATTTTCAGACTCAACAGCACTGCAAACAATGATGAACAACAACCTCGATGAATTATTAACAGACATGAATCAACTGCAAGAAGATTGAAATCTACCAGGCATCGCTAGAGATAAGAAACCATAGTAACTAAGCTGCATTGAAAATATAATGATAGTTAAATGGCGGAGCGGACGGGACTCGAACCCGCGACCACCGGCGTGACAGGCCGGTATTCTAACCAACTGAACTACCGCTCC
>CAJXZM010000081.1 GCA_913063125.1 uncultured Gammaproteobacteria bacterium
GTGCTGTTTTGTACGCAGCGGGATGCCGAAGACGATATTATTATGGCACTTGAAAAAGGCGCAGATGATTACGTAGTAAAACCTATTCGTAAAGGCGAGTTGAGTGCACGTTTGAATGCATTAGCACGTCGAGCAGGTGTAGGGGAGGCAGTTAGTGATGTTATTGTGCAGGCACCCTATCGGCTAGATTTGAAGAATAAGAAAGCATTCAATCAAGAAGAGCCAATAGTGCTAACAGAAAAGGATTTTGATCTTGCTGCTTGTCTTTTTTCAAATACTGGAAGAGTATTATCTCGCAGCTATTTGTTGGAAACGGTGTGGGGATTATCTGCAGATATAAACACGCGAACAGTTGATGTGCATATTAGTCGGATTCGTAAAGCTTTCGCTATTGGTGCTGAAACAGGTTACAGAATAAAGACGGTATACCAACATGGGTACCGCCTGGAACACATTGAGCCTGAAAGTTAGTCGTTAAAGAGGAACGCTCGTCACATGGTTAGTCGTTTGGTTAAAAAACCACATTCTTATCCTTTAGTAGGTCTGTTTTTAACGTTTTTATTGTTAGGGAGTGAGGGTGTTCGCGCGGATGAATGGGTTTATACGTTTCGACCTGGAGATACTTTATGGGTATTGTGCAATACTTATGTTGCCGAACCTGATTGTTGGAACAAGGTTGCGATACGGAATAAGATCGAAAATCCAAGGCGAATATCACCCGGCACAAAACTCTATTTACCGATTGCATGGTTAAAGGTGCAGCCAGCAAAGGCCAAGGTGTTAACGGTTGAAGGGGGGGCGGTGTTAGCTCTTGATGACGGGAAGTTTAACGCTATTAATAAAGGTGATACTTTTTCTGTTGGCGACCATTTGTACAGTCGAGAGGGTAGCTTTTTATTGGAGTTTGCCGATGGTTCTCAGTTGATGGTAAAAGCAGGTTCTGATGTACTATTTGATACATTAACCCTATATGGGGATAGTGGTATGGTGGATACTCGGATTCGATTAAATCGAGGTAGGGTCCGAGCCAAAGTGACGCCATCTAAAGGAAACGGGTCGCGTTATGAAATTGTCACACCAGCTGCTGCAGCTGCCGTGAGAGGTACTGTTTTTCGGGTGTCTAGTGCCGAAGGCGAAGTGCCAGTAATGATGACTGAAGTATTAAAAGGCAATGTCGGCGTAGGGAATGTTCAAGGCGAGCAGTTTGTTGAGGCTGGTTATGCCGTTATGGCCGAAAAAGGTAAAGCGGTATTGCCGCCACAGGCTCTGTTACCAGCCCCGATGTTAACGCCTGATGTTGAGAAACGATTAGAACGGGTGGTTTCAGAGTTTCCATTAACATTGTCGTGGCAGTCTGTTGATAGCGCCGATGCTTATAGATTCGAGATCTTTATCGTAGAGAATGCTGTTAAAGGCGAAGAGAGTTTAGTATTTGAGGATAAACTAATCGTTACGAATAAGAAGGTTTCTTTATTGAAAGAGGGGATGTATAAAATCAATGTCAGAGCAATTGATAGTAATGGATTTGAAGGTATTGATAAAACGTTCGGGTTTGAGGTGCTGTCTCCACGGGAAATAATTGTAAAGGTGGAAGATGAACGCTGGTGGCCTTATGTCTTCGGTTCAGCTTTGTTGTCGTTTTTGATTTTCTAATGATAGATAAGCATCAATGGAATTCTTCGGCCCGATTGACATCGAGAATAGCTCTCGGGATATTTTCATTATCACTATTATGCTTGTTATCTTTATCCTACCATTTTCAATGGCTTGCGAAAGTGGACCACCAATTTTATGATCAGCAAATTCGTTGGCTAGATTCAGATCCGCCAGAGGATATTGTTGTTGTTGCTATTGATGAACAAAGTCTTAGTGAAATTGGGCAGTGGCCTTGGTCTCGCCGTGATCATGCTGAACTCATTGGGTTGCTTAAAGAAGGCAATGCCCGGCTAGTCGCTTATGATATTGTATTTTCGGAACAATCTTTGCTGGATGTGAGTGGCGACGTTGCGTTGCAGAAAGCCTTACAATTAGATATGGCCGTAATTTTACCTATATACGTGGATCAATTACAAAAAGGCGCACAGCTTGTTGAGGTGATGCCACACCCGTTGTTTGCGGAGTTTTCGGAATTAGGTCACGTTAATACCGAGCTTGACCCAGACGGAGTCGTTCGAAGTGCCTATTTATATCAGGGGGTTGGGGATGCGTATTGGAAGCATTTTTCATTAATCGCGGCGGAAATTCTGGGGTATGTAAAGCCACGTTTAAGAAATGATAGTGTTAGTGTGAATGCTCGTGGTGCACCGTTTTATCGTGTAGCTGAACGGAAAGTGTACATTCCATTTTCTGGCGACACTGGGACTTTTCAACAGGTGTCGTTTGTCGATGTAATAAAAGGACGTGTACCAACATCGATTTTTGACAATAAAGTGGTATTTGTTGGGGCAACTGCGTTGACGCTGGGGGATGCATTGCAAACACCTACAACGATTCACGGCGAACAGATGCCTGGTGTTGAGATAAATGCAAACATATTTGACGCCATACGAAAACAACATTTGATTGTTCCGATAAATCCGTTTTTGGGTATGTGTTTCTCAATAGCTATGTTGTTAATAATACTCATTGTTGTCCCTAGAGTAGGCGCGCCTGTAGCGTTACTTGTGACCGCTGGGGTATGTGGTTTAGGTTTGTTGGGTGCGCATTGGGTTTTGATTGAATATTATATTTGGATACCTACAGCATCTGCTGTATTTGGTGCAATTCTTGTGTATCCCTTATGGAGTGTTATTCGTTTAGATCAGGCGTTGAGATATTTTAAAAAGCAAATTGTTATTTTGACGGAACAACTTGAAGAATCATCGGATTCGGGGCTGATACCTGAGCCGGGGAAGAAAGGATTTTCTCGTGTTGATGTCTTATTTGCAAGTTTAGATATCCCTGATTGCGGCATCTGGAAAGACGGTGGTCGTTATTATCTTAGGGGTAAAATAATGAAAGGAGGTCGTGATTTTTGGTTAAAAAAATCAGGCTATCAGCGCTATATAATTACTTTTAATGAAAGTAGCTATGATGTTGTACTTCCTTTATTAAAAATAACGGCTGGGGTTGAATCAGTTAATCGTTTTTTGATGGATTTGATTACTCTAACAGAAACTCCGGAAGATATGAACGATAAGCCTTTTTATGATCTTCTTATCAATAGTTTAGAAAACGTGCGCCAGTCACAGGCGCGGTTATCACAAGCTAGGTCATTATTTCAATCTTGCTTAATTGAGATGGCGGAAGGGGTAATAATTACGGATATGTTTTCTGAGGTATTGTTCTCTAATAAAATGGCTAATCAATTGTTATCTTTAGATGATAATCAACCGTTGTTGCAGATATTTTCTGAAATGGAAATTGTTTCAGGTAGTGATGGTTGGGGGAATGTTTTCCGTTATGTACTACTAAATAACAAACATAAACAACAGATTGAAATTCGCACTAGTACTGAAAAGGAAGTGCTTTTGAATTTTGAAGTTATTGGGGGAATGGATGCGATACATCGTTTTATCGTCATTAATGTCGTGGATATTACACGTATTAAAAGTGCACAGCGAGCTAGAAATGAAACTATTAACTTCGTTTCTCACGATATGCGGGCGCCAATGGTCTCGTTGATGTCTTATGTCGAAAGGTTGAGCTCTCTACATAAAGGTGATAGCGAGTGGCAGGATGCACTTGTGAATGTTCGACATTATGCCAATAAAAGCCTGTATTTTTCCGAGCAATTCTTACAGCTTGCAAAAGTAGATAATGATGAGCCAATACAACTTTATGATGTTGATATGCTGGATGTGGTGTGTAATGCAAAAGATGACATTTATAATCAGGCGATTGAGAAAAACATTAGCATTACAACAGGGGAAAAAGGAGACGATTTTTGGGTTAGAAGTAATGGTGACTTATTGGAAAGGGTGCTTGTTAATTTATTATCAAATGCAATCAAATATAGCGATTCAGACGCATCGGTGATAATCGAATTACAAGCTTCAACGCAGGGAGTAAAGGTGTCGGTAATTGATACTGGTCCAGGGATTCCTGAAGACGAACAGAAATTTATCTTTAAGTCTTTCCATCGTTTATATAGACACAAAGGGGGGAAAACAGGGGCAGGTTTAGGGTTGCGTTTTGTGCAGGTTGCACTAAATCGATTAGATTCAATGTTGGGGTTTACTACCAGCAGTGACGGCACTTGTTTTGAATTTATGCTTAAAAAAGAACTAAATACGTAGGGAATGGAAATGGTAAAAATGATTTTTATAAGTATTTTGTTGATGTATGTATCCGTTTTTGACGTTTATGCAGAGAGTGGCGTGGTTCATGTAAACCCTTCTGTTGGATATATTAAATTTGACGGGGATAGTGAACTTAAAAGTAAGGTGCTACCTGTTATAGGTGTCGAGTATATGTTGTCAGATACCTATGGTGTTTCGGTTTCTTTTACTCGTAAAGATATAGATGTTCGTGATGTGAAGGGTGATGCTTCCGTCTCTTTGTATTATTTTGATGGCCTGTATTATTTGCCTCGAGATAAACATTGGCATCCTTATCTCGTTGCCGGAGTTGGACATCGACGAGTGAAATTGAATTTTGCCAATCAAGGTCCTGATTTTTCGAGTAATGAAACGGATACGCAACTTCATTTTGGTGGGGGTGTTCGATATGACACAAACAATGAATTCACTCTTCGTTCCGAAGTGAGAGTGCTCCAAAACCTTCATAATGACGGAACGGATGCGTTGCTTACCCTTGGTATTAGTAGGGTATTTGGGGTTTAACAAATCCTATTTTAAGGTGACACATCTCATATATACCCTACGCTTAAGAATGGTGGTGCAAGGTGCCGTATCTATTCATGATATATACAGGGTTAGTTAGATGGGTTATAGAGCGGTAAAATGCCTCATATTGATTTTTTTGATAACTGCGTGTGAAAAACAGCCTCCCTCACCGATAAAGCTAGCCATTAACCCTTGGCCTGGTTATGAGTTCCTCTATCTTGCCGATAAGAAAGGCTTTTTCAAGGATGTTGGTCTTGATATAGATCTTATTCAGTTAGTTTCGCTGGCGGATACTCAGCGAGCGTATACCAAGGGAATAGTTGATGGTTTTGCATCAACTATCATCGAAGCTGTACAGGCGCAGCCTTTGGGAGGTAAGCCCCTTAAAATTGTATTGGTTCCCGATTATTCCAATGGCGGGGATGTCATAATTTCAGGTCCGGAAATTACAGATGTCGCACAATTAAAAGGTAAAAATGTTGGCGCCGAAATTTCATCTTTGGGTATATATGTACTAGCTCGAGCGCTAAGTAAGTCCGGCCTTGTATTAGAAGATGTTTCGTTGATTAATATTGAGCAGGCCCAAGGGGAAAGGGCCATGCTAGAGGGTCGTATTGATGCATATGTGAGTTATCCCCCGGTGTCAGTGACACTGCTCCGAAATACGGAGTACAAAAAGATATTTGGAAGCGATGAAATCCCTAAAGAAATTATTGATACGATATCATTTTCTGTAGATATCATTGACAGAAATCCTGGATTGGTTGAAAAGTTCCAACGGGCTTGGCAGATGGCTTTGGATTATGCAGATAAGCACAAGGATGAAGCGTATCAACTTATGGCCCAGAGAGAAGGGATCTCTAAGGAAGAGTTTAGAGAGACCTTAGACGATTTGATCATACTGGATAATGAAGAGCAGAGCAGGTTATTTGAGTCGATGGATTTTTTGCAGCGCGCTGTAATAAATGTGTGCGAAACAATGGTACATATTAAGTCTATTGAGGTAGATTGCAAAAAGTATCCTGATATTATTTACCGGAAAAATAAATAAGAGCGGGCAATGGACGTATTCTCTGGGAATATTAAGAATAGACTTGTTGTGAAGCTTAATGCCCTCGTTGTTGTATTTGGCACTATTGTTCTGATGTCTGTTGTTTCGGTTATTTTTGTTGATGCTCGTCGGGAAAGTAATCGATTAGCATTGGCGTATATTGATGAAATTTCGTCTGCTATAACTATAGCTGTGGAATATGACTCAGCTTTAAGAAACTTGACTCGAGTGTTAAGTTTGCAATCAACCTCAGATGAAATTTTGCATTTGAGCTTGATTCATTATAAAGACAATGTCGTTATAGCCGATAACTTTCAAGAGCTTATCGGTAGACAGATATCCGAATTACCGGACCCTCTCGAAAAGGAGGTTTTAATGACGTACCGGAAAGATTATTCGGTTGGGTCTACGTATTCTCTTTTTTCAGATGACGTGATCTATCAGGTACTAACGATTAATTTGATAGACCCTGTTGTGAATAGACTTCGTCCGTTTGTGTTACTTGTTGTCTATGATCAGACCTTCGCGGTGGCCCGTGCGCAAAACCATTTAATACGAATTATTTTGGTTTGTTCTGTTGGTTTTTTTGCTTTGATAGTTGGTTTGTTTTGGGTGTTGAGGAGGGAGTTAATTAACCCTATTCAACGGATTGTTTCTGCGATGGAGGGTCACCATGAATCAGGCGGGGATAATATTGACGTTCCAGAGCAATATGAGTTGGCTAAATTGGTTTCTTGTTATAACTCTGTGAATGAAGAAAAAAAACGTATTGATGATGAACTACGGAAAACACGAAATTACATTGATAGTGTTACCGATGCCGCGCCGGTACTTTTATCTTATGTGGATAAATATAAACAGTATAAATTTGTCAATAAAGCATATGAGCGTATATTTAAAAAGAATGCCTCTTGTTTTATTGGGCATGAAGTTGGCCATGTTCTTAGTGAGGGGGAAAGGGCCTCCTTAATGGATGAGGTGGATAGTGTCCTGGGAGGGAGTTTGACTTCTTTTGAGCAAGAAATTTTGATTGAAGGAGAAGGCACTCGATATTTTCTTTGCATTTTTACCCCGGATTTTGATGTGGACGGCAAGGTATCAGGTTTTTTTTCCTGTATTGAAGATATCACTCAGCGAAAGATGAACGAAGATAAATTGGCTGATTATGCTCAGAATATGGAGTTTCAAACATGGGCTTTAGAGGAACAAAAAGAGAAAGCAGAGGACGCCACCATTGCAAAATCGGAGTTCCTTGCAAGTATGAGTCATGAGATCAGAACACCAATGAATGGGGTGCTGGGCATGTTGGGGCTGTTAATGCGAGAGCCTTTATCAAGTCAACAAAATCACTATGCCACGTTGGCTCGATCAAGTGCTGAAGCATTGTTAAAACTAATTAATGATATTTTAGATTTCTCAAAAATAGAAGCAGGGAAGCTAGATTTCGAAATATTACCATTTGATTTGGAGCAGCAGGTTTTAGAGTTTTCAGAGCCGATGGCATACCGAGCAAAGGAGAAGGGGCTCGAGTTTGTACTTGATCTCACCAATGTTCATAATCCTCTGTTAATGGGGGATTCTGGGCGGATTCGACAGGTTCTTACCAATCTCGTGACTAATGCGATTAAATTCACTGACACTGGAAGTATTACTGTACGTGTAAGTACAGAGTGTATTGAAGGTTCCAGGGTGATGCTGAGTGGTTCTGTCATTGATACAGGGATTGGTATTCCTGAGGAAAAATTATTATCGTTGTTTGAATCGTTCTCCCAGGTAGATTCGTCAACGACGCGTGAATATGGTGGAACGGGTTTAGGCTTGGCAATTGTTAAGCAATTGTGTGAGCTAATGGAAGGTGTTGTTTCTATCAGTAGTGATTTTGGTAAGGGTAGTGAATTTTATTTCACAATGATGCTGGATGTACAGTCTTCCGGTGCAGAAGTGGAAAGTTCGCTTAATAAGCTGGGGGGAGTATCGATATTAATAATCGATGATAAGGAGGTAAGTCGAGGTGTGTTGGCAGTACAGTGTGTACGTTGGGGGGGCATTGTCGTTGAGGTGAGTACGGTTGATGACTCTGTTATCAAACTGGAGAATATGTGTAAATACAAAGATTCACCGTTCACGTTAGTCATATTGGGAACAGAAATATCGACGGTGGACAGAAATAATTTGAAAAATAAATTAGCAGACTATTGGCCAGAGAATAAAGTGAAGTATTTAGCGTTAATACCTGTTGGAGACCTGGTTGACTCTTCCCAGTTTTCTCTTGCAGGTTTTTCTGGTTATATCAAAAAACCATTTGTTCCTAGAGTTTTGTTATCTACATTGTTGGGTGTTTTGGATAGTGATAATGATTTTTTTGAAACTCAGTTATTTGATAATAAAAGGAATGGATGTAATCAAGTGGCATTAAGTGAACCATTAAATGATGCTAGTGCCAGAGTGTTATTAGTTGAAGATAATGTCGTTAATCAAGAAGTTGCACTTATGCTGTTAGAAGACTTAGGGGTTCACGCGGATGTTGCGGCAAACGGTATTGAGGCGATACAAACGCTAGAGGCAGCCCCTTATAATCGAGGGTATAACCTGGTGCTAATGGACTGCCAAATGCCAGAAATGGACGGTTATGAGGCAACTAGGCAGATACGAAAGAATGCCAGTGGTAAGCATAACTCAAACATTCCAATTGTTGCCATGACAGCAAATGCTATGAAGGGCGATAGAGAGAAATGCCTTGAAGCAGGAATGAATGACTATTTAACGAAACCAGTTGATATGGCGGATCTTGCGGAAAAACTAGGTGAATGGCTGGGCTCAACTAAACCTGATGTTAAAACACAAGACCCAACATTACTCTTAGTTGAAGGGCGCGTGTGGGATAATGAGGCCGCACTAGTAAGGTTTGGTGGCAAGCCCGAAAGGCTTTTATCAATAGTTGATAGTTTTGTTGAACATATGCCTGAAAAAATGGATACGTTACAAAAGGCCATTTTGACAGGGGATTCAATTGCTGTAGGTGAAATTGCTCATTACATAAAAGGCTCCACTCTTAACCTAAGTGCTATAGGGTTGCAGCAAGTAATGGAGGAGTTAGAGCAAGCTGGTAGGGATGGACGTATTGAGAAATTGTCTGTTCTCTTTAATCAGTTCTCAGAGCAGTTTGAAATATTCATGGATGAACTAGTATCTTTTCAACAAAAAAGCTAACGCTGCTTCGTTTTAGTGTGTGTATTTTGTAACCGGAAATTGTCGGAAAAATACAAATCTCGTTCCAAATTGCCTAAATATCAATTAGATAGAGGCTTTGTTTAGTATTACTCCAAATGATACAGTATATTCCATTTTGTTACTAAGGGCTTGTTGGTTACGTTCGTATCGTATAAATTCAAGGCATAACGAATAAAAACGAACATAATGTTGCATGAGGCACTTAATGAAGAAGATAACATCTGTATTTTTAGCGAGTTTGGTTTCACTTAGTTGTGTAGAAAGCGCACTTGCTTGGAAGCAGCCAACGCATAAACAAGAAATAATAGATGCACTTGCTTACATGGGATCTGATTATGCAACGGCTGATCAGCGCCGAGCCTACGATTTTTATGTGTCTTCTGCTAGCGGCGATGCTAATTTCGCAGCAGATGCGTTAGGCCAAGCTTGTTATGACGTTGATGATTTTAAAGATGTTCATTTAGGTAGTTGGTGGCGTGGGTATTGGTCTGCGCCAGCATTTGGTTTAGCCCATAGTATTGTTGGATATAATGCTTATCATCACTTTGTGACAATGAGCCGAGGTACTGATGCGCATGGAAATGATCATGGCGGTTACAACTATCAACATAGAACCCCTAATGGATCGATGGGTAAAGGTGAGTTTTTTAACATTGATAAACTAGCTGCGTATTATTTATGGAATACCCAGCTAGAAAAGTCAGATTTTAATGGGACAGAAGCAAACTATCGTCAGGGATCTTATTCTAGCTATAACGAACATTATGATGATTTTCAGGATATGCCTTGGCAGCCTTCTACAAATGCTGGAACCTATTGGTTTACTGAGTTTTTAAACCAGCCGACGTTTCAAACAGTTGGCTATGCGCTGCATTTCTTAACAGATGCAGGTCAAGTGCATCATACTATGTCAACGTCAGCTAACCATCACTCTGGCTGGGAGGGGTGGGTTCAAGATTATTATTTTGAAGAGAATATGGCAGACGTAACCGCAGTTAGCGAAGCGGTAGGGCACTTCAACCCGAATGACTCCGTTAAAACGATAATCACCCAATTAGCACAAGAAGCATATTCACACCCTGAACCTCTTTATGCAACGGATCATGAGACTCGCTTATCGGTTGCGAAAGTAATGATTCCAGAAACTATCGGTGCATCGATTACTTTATTAACGAAAGCTGTGAATTGTCTACATGGAGAATGTGGAGAGATTTAGCGCTTTAGAGGATACCTCCTAGCCCGGCTCTTTTACGAGAGTCGGGTTTTTTGTGAAATGAAGCGTGTTAAGTGGACGTAACTTGCCAAGTAGAGGAATGATGCAATACTTCAGTAACAATAAAGTACTAATAAATAGTACTTTTTACTGAACAGGTGGTTACAGGGTGATAAAATACCAAATGGATGGATATTGGAAAGGTTACCTTTTTTTAAGTTTGGTGATAGGGGCTCTATGGAGTGGATTATGCTCTTCTTTCGTCAATGCTGATGTGGTTTTTACAAAGATGGATGAGCATATCGCGTTTACTATTGATGAACAGCTTTTCACTTATCCTGCGTATACTCAATTTTTACAGTTGGCATCACAGCAAAAACAAGGCCGGAATGCCGCTCCTAATAATATGCAAGGAACGGGGTTACTTAAGGGGGTGATTGAGAATCATCTGTTGGCGCTGTCAGAGAATGGAGATGAGCACGATCATTCATTAGCGCTATATGCGGATACCTTTGCTGAATATCGAGATCTTTTGTTATTGTTAGTAGCTGTAAAACCAGCGTATAAAGCGGGACAAGTAATCGTGCCGCTATCTAAACGCTATGACTTGCCGAAGTTGTTAGCATCTTTTCTTAAGACGGAATCTGTTGCCAGAGAAAGCGCTATAGCTAACCGTATTGTAAGCCAAGAAGCTTTTTCTGAGCATCAGGAAGTAGCTGCACAGGGTTTAATTGTTGGTCGTTATCAATTACCAGGAGATGCCCTAAAATCCGTGTTCTTTTGGGATGTATATCGAATCCAATCGGTGCAAAATAAAGCGAAAGTGAGAAGAGGGGATCTTGCTAGTATTGCGCAAGGTGTTGAAGCTGTTGTGGACCTAAAACTACTCGAGGAAAATGTCAAAAAAGATAGGAAATTAACAGACGTTGATTTGCACACATTGTGGCGGTTTGTATGGGATAAACAAAACAAGCAGCAGTATTACTTAGAGACAGGTATTGTGATGGACTTACACCATGATCAGCCTTTGTTAGAGCGCTTTAAGAGTCTAGTGACAAAGACAGAGATTCAACAATATTACCAAGAGCATCAATCTGAATTCGTTCAGGTAGGTTCTGTTGAGGCTCGCCATATTACCGTTGCGAATCAGATTAAAGCTGATTATGTGTACGACAAATTACAGTCTGGGATGGATTTTAATGAAGCAGTAAAACGTTATTCTCTTACGAAAGACGGAGGGATGTTAGGCTTTATTAACAAAGAAGATAAAAGCTTAAGCTTTGTTAAAAAGTTGGCGCTGATTCAAGCGGCGAATAAAATATCTACTCCCTATCGGATGTTGGATGGCAAAAGTTATGAGATTATATTGGTGGATAAAAAACAACCAGCGCCGTTGCCGCTGTCAGACAAGAGCGTGCAAAATCAGATAGCGAATACATTGGCGGTAAAAAGAGCAAAAAGCGATTTACAACATTCATATTCAAATTGGTTTTCAAAACACGATATAGTGTTGAATAACCGATATTTTAAAGAAATTGACGTGCAGCTTTCTTACCGCTGAGTATTTCAGTAGTTTTCGGGGTTTTATCTATTGAGGTGCAGCGGATGAAATGGGTTGTTGGAGGTTTTGTAGTATTGTGTGTGTTGATATGGATGATAAGCATGTCGACTAGGAATGATCCGTATCAAGAAGATGTCACGGAATCTTCACAGTCTGGGAATGAAGGCTCTGATGAGGTAGTTGTTAACTCTGTACAAAAAAACAAGCCCATGGAGAAAATTGGAGTAAAAGGCGTTGATGATGCTTTAAACGATTCTGTTAATTCTTACAACGAAACAACGGGGGTTTCTAGTGAGTCTTTGTCTCGTAGCATTGAATCGGCTCTTGATAGTATGCGTGATGGGTTGGCAGAAGGGGATTCAAGAACCCCTCAATTATCGGAACCATTGGAGTATGAGCAGCCGAGTTTAGATGAACTGAGTGATCCAGTGTTATATCAGCAATATGAAAAACGCCAAAGCTTAAACCAGGCTAGTGCATATTTTTCTGCAGCGGTAAAAGAGTTGCCGGTGCTGCGTGCAAAAATAGCTCAAGCGAGGCAGAATGGGAGTCAAACAGAAGAAGAGATTCAAGAGGCCGAAGAGGCTTTGCAAAAACTCGAATTGATGCAGTTAGAGTACAAATGGCAAATGCCTGAAGTGTCAAAATCCGATATCCCAGACGAATGACAAGGCGGTCAGGTATATTTGACTACTATCGTTGTTTATGTGATTCCACAATGATTAAGATGAGATAATGATTCAATATACAATATCCTCTAATGACCTAAATGGTCATGTTTTTAGTGTTACCTGTACAATTCTCTCCCCCAAAAACCAAGGCCAACGTCTAATTATGCCTACTTGGATACCAGGTAGCTATATGATTCGAGACTTTTCAAAAAATGTGGTGCAGATAGCGGCTAGAGATATTGCTTCTGGGGAGCCAGTTGATATTTATAAAATTGATAAGAGTACGTGGGAGCTAGGGACATGCAAGGGCGCTGTTGTTATTACCTATGAAATATATGCATGGGATATGTCTGTGAGAACGGCACATCTTGATCAAACCCATGGGTATTTTAATGGTACTAGTGTGTTTTTTGCGGTTGAGGGGCAGGAGAGCAGTGTTTGCGAATTGGATATCCAGCAACCAAAAAATGCCTGTGCAGAAAACTGGCGAGTAGCGACAACATTAAAAGAATTAACAGCAAAACGTTATGGGTTTGGAAAATATCAGGCGGAGAACTACGATGACCTAATTGATCATCCCGTGGAAATGGCTGACTTTGCATTGATAACTTTTGAAGCCTGTGGTGTGCCTCATGACGTGGTGTTTACGGGAAAGCACTATGCTGATTTGGAACGTATAGCTGTTGATTTAAAAGTGATTTGTGAATACCAAATAAACTTCTTTGGTATGCCTGCGCCTATGGAAAGATATTTGTTCTTAACATGGGTTGTTGGTGATGGTTATGGTGGGTTGGAGCATCGTTCGTCAACCAGTTTGATTTGTAGTCGTGCAGATTTACCAACGAGTAAAGATAAGGATGTCACGGAAGGTTACCGCACATTTTTAGGACTTTGTAGCCATGAATATTTCCACACATGGAATATTAAACGGATCAAGCCGGCAAAGTTTCTACCTTATGCATTGGGGCAGGAAAGCCATACGGAATTGCTCTGGGCTTTTGAAGGTATTACGTCGTATTATGATGACCTTATTTTGGCGCGTACCGGCATTATCTCTCAAGAATCTTATTTGGAATTGTTGGGTCAGGTAATAACTCGCGTTGAACGTGCAGAGGGACGTCATAAACAAACCGTATCAGAATCTAGCTTTGATGCGTGGACGAAGTTTTACAAGCAGGATGAAAACGCCACAAATGCCATTGTTAGTTATTATACAAAGGGGGCATTAGTTGTGCTTGGGTTGGATTTGTTGTTGCGCAAATTAACGACCGACAACGTAACAATGGATCATGTGATGGTGATGCTGTGGAGAGAGTTTGGTATCAAGCGGGTGGGCATTCAGGAGCGAGAACTTGAACGTCGAGTTATCGAACTAGCCGCTCCAGATATAGGTGAAGGTGGTAAGGAGATTTTGGAAATATACTTCGAACAAGCTTTGCGTTCTACCAACGATATAGATTTGGCACCTCTTTTGAATGAGCGGGGTGTGTCACTTCAGTTACGTACGGCGGACTCCGCCTCGGATAAAGGCGGGAAGGTTGGGAGTGAAAAAACAGAAGGTCGGGTGTCATTAGGCGTGACCTACGCGGAAGCAGCATCAGGTGTAAAACTTTCCGCTGTGGTTAATGGCGGTGCTGCGCATAAAGCGGGATTATCCTCAGGCGATGTGGTGATTGCAATTGATGGGCTTCGCGTTAATAAGGATTCTGTTGAGAGGGCGCTTTCAGTATTTAAGCAAGGGGAGGAGGTATCTCTTTACGCATTTCGTCGTGATGAGTTGATGCATTTTGATGTCACGTTAGAAATGCCGAAGCAAGATACGGCATTTCTAACGATTAATGCATCAGAAAAGTTGAGAGGATGGCTAGGCTAACTTTTCGAATTATTATCTTTTCGTGGTCGGCATGTCTGGCATAATTAGTGCTGGATCTAATCGTACTCCGAACCAATTAATTCGCCAATCTAAATGAGGGCCCGTAGAACGGCCCTTTGATCCGACTTTTGCAACGATATCCCCTTTTTTTATTTTATCACCGACCTTAACGAGTACCTCATCAAGGTGGATAAACGTTGATGATATACCGTACCCGTGATCCATAATAAGCGTGCCACCAGAGTAATACATATTTTGATGAACAAGGGTAATGGTAACATCGGTTGGGGCCTTTACAATAGTACCAACGGGAGCTGCGATATCTAGCCCATAATGTGGTCGTTTCGGGGTGCCATTGTAAATGCGTTGACTACCATAAACGCCAGTAATGGGTCCAATTAACGGCCATTGAAAGGTGGATAAAAAATCGGTGGCATTGGAATCAGTTTTTCTGGCGGATTTAACCAGTTGAGTTTCTTTTTTTATTCGCCCGAGTACGCTTTTGGGCGGGGTCACAGTTTTTTGAGGTACCCCGTTTACCTTCTGCAATTTGTAATCCCTGGATTGTACTTTTAATGTGTGAGATAGCTTTTCCCCAGATGACGCGATGATTGAAAATGTACTGGTTTTTGTCGCATCTCGCCCGAAGCCAAAGGCAAATTGACCTTCTGGTGTGGTTCGAATGGGCTTTTCATCCAGAAAAATTCTGTTGTTAGCCAGGGTTTTTCCTCGAATTAAACCGCCTTGGATGAATTCACCTTGAAGTTGAGTGTTCGGGTTTAGCGTTATTGTTTCGCTAGAAACAGTGTAGGGAAGGGTACTTAGAATGAACATCAGGAGGTTTTTCATCGGTGCTTTGTTGAAATGCATGTAATGTCCTATTGTTGTGTAAAGAGTTGAGTATTCGCATCCTACGAGCCATTGAATTGTTCTGTCAATCATATGATGAAATTGTTGATACAGCGCAAGGTGAAAGCAGAGATCTTGGCATACTCTGGGTTCCATCGTTTAATCTGTATTAGCAAATAAGAGTGTGATATGCCAACAAAAATTTCAGAATACATGACCCAGAAAGTCATTGCTGCCTCACTCTAAATGGGTATTCGAGAAGCGTTTTTCTTGATGAGAGAACACGCAATTCGGCATTTACCTATAGTGGGGAGGGGGGAGAGTTGATGAAGCCCCCTGATTTGTCTCATCACTAGGAGCTAGATGATCAACTGGAGGTTAAAGATAAAACAGGTGCGCTGATGGGCATGCTGTCTTCAGTGGGCTTGTTACGGGCTTTGGATGACATGATTGAGATAAATAAAGGGGTAGGACAGATTAAAAAGGCCAGCTGAAATAAGACCGGCTTCAACCTGAAAGGAATGAAGCCGGGCGTGGGGTGGAGCAACGCTCCAGTAGCAGGTGCTACTTAAAAAGTGGACTAAGACACGCGTACTATACTTCTGGGGGCAGACGTCAGTACGCGTCTCAAAGTCACTAAGCAATAATAGATGGTGTAACCCTATTCGACTATCCCCCAAACGGTAGATAGCAAAGCAGTAATGTGAAGGTCTAATTCTATAGTTGCACATGTTTGGTGCGTTAGTCGTTACTTATATGCATCTTGGGGGGAATGCACTAGAATATTGTTATCTTTTGGGATGATAAATAATACAGAGGGATGGACATGGTTAAGTTTGTATCGGGTTTGTTGGTTGCTTCAGCGTTTATTGGTGTTGTTGGTTGCGTTGGGTCGAGCAGTGATACGGAAGGTGGCGCGAGTAATGAGGAAACGAGGTCTATAGTTGGGTCTTGGGGGCATGATACCAATACCGTCGGGACTACTTGTGTTGAGACTTGGGCTTTTGAGGACAATGATATTGCTGCTGATGCATATCAAATCAAATATCAGATAGACTCCGGAGATTCAATTGATATTGGCATCGGGGCATTTATATTCGACACCGTGGTAACTAGCGGTGAACGTCATTCTCTGGAGTTTACGGCGACTGATACACAGGCGGGAACAGCGTGTACCTCATCCCCTTTTGAGGACAATGAACCGGGTAATACTGTGAATAGTGTGACGCTTTACCTAGATTTTAGCACGGATGACGAATTCTCCGTGTATCCAAGTGCAACTGATGGGACGTCTTTGGGGTCTTTTAATAGGGTAAGTCCATAGCGTTGTAATTCTTGTATTGGCATTCGTTCAGAAATGTTTTTGGCAAGGATGCCGAAGAAAGTATACACGGATGTACTTGTTACGTTTTCTGAACGAATGTAAATAAAGGCAAGGCGACCTCAAAGATTCGAAATATCCAGTTGTTTTTTAGCCCCGCCTTAGCTCGTCACGCAAGAATCAGCCCTCCCAATTATCCAATATCTCCCTCGCAGCCCTAAACGCCTCCTGAGCAGCAGGGGCGCCGCAATAAACTGCGGAATGTAGCAACGTCTCGCGAATCTCCTCTCTCGAACACCCATTTCTCAATGCTCCTCGTACATGCCCCTTAAGTTCATTAGGTGCTTTTAGAGCAGCTAACATCCCAATGGTAATTAAACTCCGTGTTTTAAGCTCTAACCCTGGTCGGTTCCAAGTCGCCCCCCAACAATGGTCATTGATGTAGTCTTGTAATGGCAGTGTTAACTCATCTGCCGCGCTTAAGGCACGATCCACAAATTCATCCCCCATCACCTCACGCCGAATTTCTTCACCAGATTTCATCGTCATAGAAATACCCTTAGTTATTCATAAATAATGGGAACATTGTAATAGTGGCCCCACGCGCTGTCTAAATATCAAAGCAATAAAAAATGATAATTTTCTCAATTGTTGGTTTAAACCAAGCAAAAATGAGGTTATGCTAAAACCAAGCAAGCGCTCGGTTTGTATTTTTAACACATTGGAGGGAAGTATGTCGAAGTTATCATCAGATAAAGTGGTTGTCACATGTGCATTAACAGGGGTTTTAACCAATCCACAGCAACATCCTGTGCCTGTAACCGTAGAACAAATGGCTTCGGCAGCTAAAGAAGCCTACGATGCCGGAGCCTCGATCATGCACGTACACTACAGAAACCAAACAACAGGTATGGGGCATCTGCCAAGCTGGGATCCGGATGTTGTTGCACAAGTAGATGCCGCGATTAGAGAAGTATGCCCAGGTGTCATCATAAATATGACAACAGGGACAATAAGTGCCGATCAATCAGGGCCAATTGCTTGCCTGCGCCGCTCAAAGCCGGAAATTGCAGCTTGTAACGCAGGTAGTCTCAATTACCTGAAAGCTACCAGTAAAGGCTCTTGGGCATGGCCTCCTATGACATTTCAAAACCCCGTATCAAAAATTGAAGAATTATTAGCAGTAATGAAAGAAACAAATACGCGGCCAGAGTTCGAATGCTTTGATGTGGGTATCGTACAGTCAGTCGGTATGTATAAAGATGTCGGCATGTTTGATGGCGACCCAGAGTATAATTTTGTAATGGGTGTTGCTTCTGGTATGCCTACAGATCCTGAATTACTACCCCTATTAGTGAAATATAAAAAGCCAGCATCTAATTGGCAAGTTACCGCAATTGGGCGGCAAGAGATTTGGGCGTTACATCAAAAAGTAGCGGAGCTGGGTGGACAATTACGGACAGGGGTTGAAGATACTTTTTATCTTCCTTCAGGTGAAAAGACCACAGGTAATGGCCAGTTGATTGATGCCATGGTTAAAATTGCTGAGCAAGCCGGGCGGGTAATAGCGACGCCGGAAGAAGCTCGTCAAATGGTATTATAATAAATGGTATCGTAATGGATGTGAGGCGACGGGGTATGGTTTACGGTTATGGATATGGCTTATTCCTAATCTGAACTTTGCTCGGTTGTCTCCAGGTTTCCTTTTAGGGCGTCTTCAATTCGGTTGTCAAATTTGGCTTTAGTAGCGGAGAAGTATTTTTTTAATCTATTATCGATTAAGGACTGTCTGCCTGCATTTGTTAATAGATAGCGGATATATGTTTGGTTGTTCGAGAAAACGTTAAAACGATTCTTTTCTCCCCATTCTACTTTTCCTAACCCACTAGCATTTGAAAATACATGTACTAATATCCCTTCATCTATATCGAACAAGTAATCCCCAGATCCATCATGGTATACGTCAACTCCTATAATAGAACTTTCTTCTTGTAAGTGTTGATAATTATGAATAAAACACTTAGGGCAAGGAGTGATGTTTATTTCTTTGTTATTTTCATTGAGTAATTCAATGCTGTATTGTGACTCTGCATTGCCAATATGGACAACAGGTATTGCTAAATAGTAAGTACCGGTTTTGTGCTGCATTTTTCCTAAATCTTGCCCCATTGCTCTATTAGATATTTTCATAGCAAATTGTTCTATTTTTTTACGAGAAAATGATTTCGAAGTAACCTCATTTTTTGAATAAATATTAGTGTGGCTGAATTTCTCCCATGCTTTTTTTCCTAGTATTGCATCAGGTTGAACGACGATAAAACTATTGCTATTGTATTGGATTAAGTACATCCCACTTGTTGTGAAAATAGAGGTATTTAAGATGTCACTCTCTTTCTTGAGGTAAGAGTATACAGTTGGGGGGCAACGTTTACAGGGAGCAACAGCGATAACGTTCTTTCCTTTTATGTCACCGTACGCTAATTCAACGAGGTGCTGACCTCTTTCTGGGATTCCTAAATGGTATGCCCCTTTAACGGACTCTGGTGTTAATTCAGTCGCTTCAGGTGTCATTGTGAAAAATAAGAGGGCGAAGAAGAACCAAGGTCTATTTTTCATGGTAGTTTCTTTTTTGTTATTTCTTTGTGCATTCTTAGAAGTAGAGGGTACTTCTTGAGCGGGGTGCTTCAGAAAGTATAGACGAAAATGGCATAAGCGTTTGTACTAATATTAATTAACCTAATGAAAGCTCGCTAGCCATTCAGTAAATGATTTCACCAACGGGTCTCTGTGACCTTTTCGTTTTAATGGACTGAATGCTAGAAAAAAGGCGGGCGTTCATAGTTAGACTGAGCTCCTGGAAATAGTGTCTTTTATAGAAAGTTTAGACCAGGGTAGGCTTCTTACATTGTAGAGATTGACGGATAGTTAGTTTTTTTGGGGGGGAGAAGGTATTTGATCAATTAGCTCACCAAAATGCGTGATGGTGAACTCTGTAAGTATGTTAATGACGTTATCTTTGTTTTGGTATTCGCCTCGAGATAACCCCAATACCAATGATTCACTCATAGCAAAAATACAATCAATAGCCATGGAATAATGTTCTTGTTGGATAACTGATATATCGGTTGTAGAGTTCCGGATAAGAAAGTTTAACCACTCCGATTTTAAATCAACATAAAACGACTGAATGTGTTTGCCAAATAGGGAGTTGGTTTGATGGCGTTCTAGCGCTTGTTGCATGAGAAAGTTATTTGCGAACATACCTTCAACTAACATTCGATAAAGTCGTTCTAACACAATGGATTTGTCTTCAATTCCTTCCATAGAGAAGGTGGCAACCAAAGCTTGTTGTACTGGGTAAAGTAAGTCGGTCTTGATTTTAACCGCTAACTCATCAATTAAGCCTGCTAAGTTATTGAAATGCGTATAAAAACTAGGCTGAGCGATACCGGCAAGTTTTGTCACTCTATTCATGCTTACGGCAGTGATGCCTTCTTCAAGAATGAGGCGATAGGCTGCATCCAGCAATCGTTGTCTTGTTGCTGCTTTGCTTTCGACTCTTGAAAGCTTCTTTGTATTTTTTAAAGGTGTATTCATAAGGCGTTGAATTATAAACCCTAAGTGGGAATATTTCGATGAATAGAGGCGGTGTTTTTTGGATTTAGCTAATGGTTGTCAATATATTTTACTAAATGACCGGTTGACTCATTGGTCTGGCTATATGATTATAGGTTGCCTGCCTATAAGGGTATAGGTAAGGCTTAAAGCTTATTGATAGGAGTGCTTAAATGATAAATGGTTATGTCCATCCAGATTTTGCCGATGTTGCTAAGGTATTGCAGCGACAGTTACCAAAAAAGACGGCAGGAGGGGCTGCCATTTGTGTTTATCACAAAGGCAAGAAAGTAGTTGATATTTGGGGTGGCACAAAAAATTGGGCGGGGGCGCCGTGGCAAGCGGACACTTTAGCCGTTTCCTTCTCGACCACAAAAGGTGTTACGTCAACGTTACTCCATATTCTGGTTAATAAGGGGCTGGCAGATTACGATGATCCTGTTTCGAAATATTGGCCCGAATTTGCTCAGAATGGTAAGAAAGACATAACTATCCGTACTGCGATGTCACACCAAGCGGGTTTGTATGCAGTAACAGAACAGTTAGAGACATCATCGGATATGCTTAACTGGGATCAAGCATTAAAGGGAATGGAGCAAGCTACACCAACACACCAACCGGATTCAGCTCATGGTTATCACGGTTTTAATTATGGATATCTTATTGGTGGGTTGATTGAGAAAATATCCGGTAAGAAGTTCCAGCAGATTTTAAAAGAAGAATTGGTTGATCCTTTGAAGCTTGACGGGGCATTTATTGGATTGCCGGAAACAGAACTTCACCGCCGGGCGAACCTAATTGGAGGAGGCCGGCGTTCTGATCAGTTTTATCTTGAAGGAATAATGAAACTAATAGAGAAGCCTTTCGTAAAGCTGTTGTTAAAAGCCTTTTCATTATTTACTAACAAGCCGAATAATTTCATTCGAACATTTATATTTCCTTTTACAGATGACAAGTTCTGTTGGAATAGCCCAGAGCTTTCGAGTGCAGTGCAGCCTGCTGCAAATGGTCATTTCACTGCTCGCTCTTTGGCTAAAATGTATGCAGCCTTGTCATTGAGAGGTTCCTTAGATGGCGTCGAAATATTAACACCAGAAACAGTACACAAAATGTCACGAGTGCAGAATAGAAAGCGTGATGATGTTCTTTTTATTCCAATGCATTGGCGTTTAGGTTATCACCGAGTGTTTGCTTTTGGTGCGCCATTAAAAAATGGTTTTGGACATTTCGGTTTTGGAGGGTCAGGCGCATGGTGTGACCCAGAGCGAGAATTAAGTTGCGCAATGACGGTAAACACGGGAGTTGGTACACCAATGGGCGATACACGTATGCCCATTCTTACCAGTGCAGTGGTTAAATGCGTTAATCGTATTGAAAAATATGCACCGGCTTTAGATCAGGAAGAGCTTGTCGCTGAGAATATTTAATCATAGCAGGATGTACATAAGGGGTGTGCACCTAGCGGTGTGGATTCCTTTACCTCCTAATTGAGGCCTATGTATCTACGTTACTTGTTTAATATGGTTGACTGAATGGATTCTTGTGAAAGCAACTTAAATAGCAGATGGTTACGATAAAAATATAAAAATCAATGTGTTAAGTCAGGGTTTTGTGGGGTTTTTAGGCGAAAAGGGATTTTTTTTAGATGATAACGAGATAACTTGTCAATTCTATATGAGTTATTATTCTTATTGAGCGTAAATATGCTCTGTTAGTAAAGCTAGAATACTATAGAGTGAAAAAGGAACGTAAGAAAAATAAAGTCCAATAATAGATTAGATTGATGGCGCATGTATTGTTCTAGATGGGTTGCGTTAGGATCTAACGTTAGGAGGTATGTGGTGAGAAGAATTTATTACTTACTTGATGACATTGACGAAGCCGATTTAATTTCAGACACTTTGCATGATAACGGTATTGCTGATTGGCAATTTCACGTTATGGCAAAAGACGAAGAAGGGTTGTATCGACATCATTTACATCGAGCAAATATTTTGCAAAAAAGGGATGTTGTTCATTCTGGTGAACGGGGCGCGTTAATAGGGGGGGTGATTGGACTATATTTGTCTGCGTTTATTCTTCCCTGGTCTATTTCTTCGAACATACTGTTACTGAGTGTGTTAACAGTATTAACAACTGTGGGGGTCATCGTGGGAGGGGTATTGGGTAATACCCACGAAAACTATAAAATAGCGCGTTTTCATGAAGATATAGAAAGCGGTAGGTTATTGATTATGCTTGATGTTAAGAAAGATCAGCATAAGTTAGTGATGAGCCTAATGGAGAATAAGTTTCCTGATTTAAAATCAGTAGGAAATGATTCTGTATTCAGTAACCCGTTAAAAACTGATCGTTGGATTCATATTTAGTAAATTTATACCCTGGAGGTTTTCGTTCTGAAAACCTCCTTCTGACGTTTTAATACTTTCTGAATTCTTTACGGTGGTTGCTTCAACCTTGTGCTAAGACAAAGTGTAGAGTGATTGTTTTTTTAGCAGGTCGCTGTAAATTACTAATTCTTATTCTATTTTTGCTTGCCCCTAAAATATTCCTACTATACTGTAGCCTGACAACAAGAAAAAAGTCCTTCGTAGTATGCAAGGATACGGCTATCTGGATAAGAGACTATTTATGTTGCAGAATGTTCGTGTTTTGAGTATATTTTTAGCATTATTTCCGACTATTGCTTGGTCGGAGTGGGAAGTAAACATGACCCGGGGTGTCACGGACACCAGCGCGGCAATCTATGATTTACATATGCTTGTGTTTTACATATGTGTAGTCATTTCGGTTATTGTGTTCGGTGTTATGTTCTGGTCTATGTATCATCATCGAAAGTCCAAAGGTGCTAAAGCACATCTGTTTTATGAAAGTACGAAAATTGAAATATTGTGGACCATTTTACCAATAATCGTTCTGATTATAATCCTCTTTCCGGCGACTAAAACATTACTCGAAACCTATGATACCGCCGATTCGGATATTGATATTCAGGTGACGGGATATCAATGGAAGTGGCGATATAAATACATAGGGCAAGACGTTGATTTCTTTAGCGTATTAACGACTCCGAGTGATGAGATTTATAACAAAGCAGAGAAGAATCCGAATTACCTTTTGGAAGTCGACAACCCTTTGGTCTTACCTATAAACAAGAAAATTCGTTTCTTGTTTACTTCTAATGATGTCATTCACGCTTGGTGGGTGCCGGCGCTAGCATTAAAGAAAGATGCTATTCCGGGATTTATTAATGAGTCTTCTACCACAATAAATGAACCGGGTATTTATCGTGGCCAATGTGCGGAACTCTGCGGTAAGGATCATGGGTTTATGCCCATCGTTATTAAAGCTGTTACTGAGGTTGAATACGCAGCTTGGATTGATGAGCAAAAGACACTCAAAGAAAAAGCAGCCAGTGCCAGCCAAAAAGATTGGAGTATGGATGAGTTAATGGCCAAGGGTGAGCAGGTTTATAATAAAAATTGTTCTGCCTGCCACCAACCAACGGGGGTGGGATTACCGCCTGTTTTCCCAGCCTTAGCGGGTAGCGCTATTGCATTGGGTCCAATTGAAGATCACATAGACATTGTATTTAACGGTAAGTCGGGCACAGGTATGTCAGCTTATGGAGAGCAACTGTCGGCGGTAGATATGGCCGCTGTTATCACTTATGAACGGAACGCATGGGGTAATGATGTTGGCGATAAACTTCTGCCTGCTGATGTTGAAAAAATGAAGGGGGGCAAATAATAATGACTACTCAAGTAGCTGATGTTGAAGATGGTCACGAGAATGAGCATGGCCCTGCAACTGGGATAACTCGCTGGTTATTTACGACCAATCATAAAGATATTGGAACGATGTATCTGATATTTAGTTTAGTAATGTTGTTTATTGGTGGATCGATGGCCTTTGTTATTCGGGCGGAATTGTTTCAGCCAGGATTACAATTGGTTGAACCGGGATTCTTTAACCAAATGGTCACCATGCATGGTTTAATCATGGTATTTGGCGCGGTTATGCCTGCTTTTGTTGGGCTAGCAAACTGGATGATCCCACTGATGATTGGAGCGCCAGATATGGCGTTGCCACGACTCAATAACTTGAGCTTCTGGATCCTTCCTTTTGCGTTTTCGATGATGATGGGTACATTGTTCATGGATGGCGGCGGTCCGAATTTCGGATGGACGTTTTATGCTCCGTTGTCCACTACTTACGCTCCACCGAGTGTGACTTTTTTCATCTTCGCGATACATATGATGGGAGCATCATCTATCATGGGAGCAATTAACGTGGTGGTCACCATTGTTAATATGCGTGCTCCTGGTATGACCTACATGAAGATGCCCATGTTTTGTTGGACATGGCTAATCACGGCCTTTTTGCTGATAGCGGTTATGCCAGTGCTTGCTGGAGTTGTAACCATGATGCTGATGGATATTCATTTTGGCACAAGCTTCTTTGATGCTGGCGGTGGTGGTGATCCGGTATTATTCCAGCATGTGTTTTGGTTTTTTGGACACCCTGAAGTATATATTATGATTTTGCCAAGCTTTGGCGTGGTATCTGAAGTTATTCCGACGTTTGCTAGGAAAAAGTTGTTCGGTTATCATTCCATGGTGTATGCGATAATTGCGATCGCAGTGCTCTCATTTGTTGTATGGGCACACCATATGTTTACGGTAGGAATGCCGCTGGCGGGCGAGTTATTCTTTATGTACACCACGATGCTTATTGCTGTGCCGACGGGAGTGAAGATATTTAACTGGGTGAGTACGATGTTCCGAGGCTCCTTGACTTTCGAAACCCCGATGTTGTACTCCATAGCCTTTGTGATTCTTTTTACTATCGGTGGATTATCAGGAATAATGCTAGCATTGGCGCCAGTGGATTTCGTGTATCATGATACCTACTTTGTGGTTGCCCATTTCCATTACGTACTCGTGCCAGGGGCCATTTTCGGAATCTTTGCCGCCGTTTATTATTGGTTGCCAAAGTGGTCAGGAAAAATGTACGACGAGTCGTTGGGTAAATTTCACTTTTGGGTGTCATTTATCGGTTTGAATCTCACGTTCTTCCCAATGCACTTTGTCGGACTGGCAGGTATGCCAAGAAGGATTCCTGACTACCCATTGCAGTTTGCAGACTTTAATATGATCGTTAGTATTGGTGCCTTTATGTTTGGTACGAGTCAGTTGATCTTTGTGTATGTTCTTATTAAGACGTTGCGAAGTGGAGAAAAAGCTCCGCAGCGACCATGGGAAGGTGCCGAAGGGTTGGAATGGACTGTACCTTCGCCAGCGCCATATCACACTTTTGCTACACCGCCTAAGGTAGATTGATTGATGAAGTTTGCTAGGCCGCTTCCTCTAGCGCTCATTTGTGTGGCGATGTTTGGTTTCGGTTTTCTGTTGGTGCCTTTGTACACGGTATTTTGTGAGTGGACAGGCATCAACGGGAAAACATCGGGAGTTTACCAGGAATCAACTGTGGATCTGAAGGTAGAAGATCGAGTTGTTAAAATTCAATTTATTAGTAATCATAATGCAAATTTAAGTTGGCCTTTTAAACCAGTTGAGGAACAGGTGAGTGTGAAGCTAGGGGAAAAGCGGAAGGTTGTGTTTACTGTTGCTAACCCTACAAACTTGCCGGTTGTCGCGCAGGCGGTGCCTAGTGTATCTCCCTCTGAAGCTGCACCATTTTTACATAAGATTGAATGCTTCTGCTTTCAACAGCAAGACTTGCTGGCCGGTGAAAAAAAGGATATGCCTTTGGTGTTCTTTATTGATGCGGACTTACCGGACCATATTAAAAAACTAACGTTGTCCTACACCTTGTTTGATGTGACACCAGCTGCAGATGATGCACTGGCGCAACGATAATGATGTGGCAAGGTATAAAAACTAACTATATTGTTTTAATAACATTGGCTCACAACAGGATTTAGTGATGGGTACACATCAAGAATATTATGTTCCACAACAAAGCCA
>CAJXZM010000082.1 GCA_913063125.1 uncultured Gammaproteobacteria bacterium
TGGGGGTTAGAATCAAAAGGTGGCTTCCACCGACCAGTAATCATGTTTGTTATTTTTATTGTCTTTCTAATGTCTTTCTAATGTCTTTTTATCGTTTTATCAGAAAAAAACGCACGCAAATACGCTCCATCTGGAGGAAATATTGTATAGGAGACAGTGACTTATGCCCAGCCCTAAACCACGGACTGGGCACATTTTTTGAGCTATTACTGAACTACTTGAATTGTCTACAAATTATCAAGATCTTCATCGGACATACCTTCGATTTCAGCTAGTAAAGCAGCCATATCATCGTCGTCATTACCCTCGAGCTCTATCTGCAATAGATGTAAAGCAATCGCTTCGATGGTTGGATCCTCAAACATAGCACTCAATGCTAGCTCCACATCAAAATGCTCTCTAATCCGTGAGACAACTTGGGTTGCGAGTAATGAGTGACCTCCAATATCAAAGAAGTTATCAACCACCCCCACCTTATCAACACCCAATACGCTTGACCAAATATCAACAAGCGCCACTTCTGTTTCATTTCGAGGCTCAATGTATGCAGATGATGCTCCAGTGGCACCCTCCGGTGCAGGCAGCGCATTCTTATTAACCTTCCCATTACCCGTAAGAGGGAATTCATCCATCACTACAAATGCAGAGGGCACCATATAATCTGGCAAAGCCTTTTTAATTGCGGCTTTTAGTGTCACTAAGTCGACATCACCTTCGTTAGCTGCAATATAAGCTACCAACCGCTTATCGCCTGGCTGATCTTCACGGACCAATACAGCTGCCTCACGAACCCCCGCACATTGACTGATTGTTGATTCTATCTCTCCAAGTTCGATTCGATACCCTCGAATCTTCACCTGATCATCGAGTCGGCCCATATACTCTACAGTTCCATCTAGCAGGTAACGTCCAATATCCCCTGTCTTATACAAACGATCATATAAACCGCCCTCCCTTTTAACCGAAACCGGGAATGGATTAACGACAAAACGTTCTTCTGTTAAATCAGCTTGATTAAGGTATCCATGACACAGACCTTGACTACCGACATGCATCTCACCAACAACCCCTATAGGTACCGGGTTGCCATGAACATCTAGAATATACAAATCTAAGTCAGGAATAGGTCGACCAATTAAGCTCTGTCGCTTATCAAGGTCTGCTGTAGTAACACGGTGGTAGGTGACATGTACTGTCGTCTCCGTAATTCCATACATATTAACTAACTGCGGTGAATCTAACCCATGATTCTCATTCCACGTTTGCAAAGCAGCAAAATCAAGCGCCTCTCCACCAAAGATAACAGAGCGTAACGATAAATCACTACCCCCTTTCTCTACAGCATCTGCATCAACTCTAATGAACTGCGTAAATGCACTAGGTGTTTGATTTAACACCGTTACTTTTTCACGCTGAACTAGCCGATAAAAATCTTCCGTCGACTTAGCGACATCCTGAGGCACTATGACTAATCGACCGCCATGCAACAACGCCCCCCAAATCTCCCAAACAGTAAAATCAAAGGCAAATGAATGGAACATCGTCCATACATCATCACTATTAAAGCCATACCACTGATCCGTTGCTGAAAACAAGCGGGCAACATTACTATGGGGAATCAATACGCCTTTAGGGTTACCTGTTGTACCCGATGTATAGATCACGTAAGCACGATTCTCTGGACCACTAATTGCATCTAGATTCGCACTAGATTGAGCGGCAAGGTCAGAAGCAATAAGATCAAGGCAGCAAACCTCATAACTTACGGCTAAATTAGATTCCACTGATAACGAATCTAAAACTGTGCTATCAGTAACCAGTAACTTAGCCGCAGCATCTTTCAAGATGTACTGAATTCGTGCTTCTGGGTTAGTAGGGTCAACCGGAACATACGCACCTCCAGCTTTTAACACTCCCAGTATCGCCACTAACATCGATGATGAACGATGCAAGCTTATTCCCACCAACTGATCAGCCACCACACCTTTGTTTCGTAACCAATGAGCCAATTGATTAGCTTGCTCATTTAACGAACGATAACTCATGCTTTCGCCATTAAATGTTAAAGCCGTAGCATCTGGATTCAATGCCACCTGTTTTTCGAACAAGCCATGAATGCTGTTATTAAACTCAAATTCCGCATCCACGCTATTCCAATCTTCTAGCAATAACTTCGTTTCTGCCTCTGGTAAAATAGGCAAATCAGAAAGTCGTGTATGAGGGTGCTCTACAGCAGCTTCTAGAATAGACTCTAAGTGCCCAACCATGCGGTGCACCGTTGCCGCATCAAATAGATCCGTGTTGTACTCAAGTATCCCATCTAAGCCATCTTCTTTTTCCGTAAGGTTTAATGTTAAATCAAACTTTGCGGTTTTCATAACTGATGGCAACAAGTCAAGCTCTAGGCCTGGCAAACGCAAATCATGATCTGTCGATGCGTTTTGTAAGGTAAACATAACTTGGAATAACGGCGAGTGACTTTTATCACGAGCAACACCTAATTTATCAACCAATCGTTCAAACGGTATATCTTGATGCTCATAAGCAGATAACGTGGTGTCTTGTACCTGCATCATCAAATCAACAAAACGTGGGTTTTCTGACAAATCCGCTCGCAGCGCTAACGTATTCACAAAACAACCAATCAAGCCCTCAAACTCTTCCCGTGCACGATTGGCAACGGGTGTCCCAACACAGACATCTCCCTGCCCAGTGTAGCGATATAACAATGCATAGAACCCAGACAACAATGTCATAAATAACGTAGAGCCCTGACTTTGACTCAGTTCATTTAAACGCTGGGTTAATTCCAATGAAAACTTCACATGCTCATATTCACCAACAAAGGTTTGTAGCGCTGGCCGAGGACGATCCGTTGGCATCTCCAACACTGGAACACCGTCAAGATGCTGCTTCCAAAATGCTAGCTGGTGATCAAATACAGGACCATCCATCCATTCACGTTGCCATTTTGCATAATCAACGTACTGGATTTCCAAGGGTGGTAATTTCGAATCTCGGCTCTGAATGATGGCACCATATAACTCAGCAATCTCCTCAATAATCACCCCCAGCGACCAACCATCAGAAATGATATGGTGCATTGTAAGCAATAACACATGCTCCTGCTCTGCTGATTTTAATAATCGAGAACGCATTAAACGGATTCGTCTCGCTTTATTAATGGGGCCAAGTATTAAATCAAATGAACGTGCAGCTTCATCTTCAGCCAATCGAATTATTTCGGTTTCGCGCTCCTCATACTCAAGATGGCTAATATCTCGAATATCCATAAACCACTCAGAAGGCTCTCGAATAACTTGTGACGCTACCCCATCATCCACTAAGAATGAAGTACGCAATGATTCATGCCGATCAACAAGTGCCTGAAACGCTTTCTTTAACGCATTGGTATTGAGTGGGCCATTAATACGTATAGTGGCAGGCATGTTGTATGAAGTACTGATATTAAACTCTGAATCACCCGTTTCTAACTGATTCAAGAACCATAAACGCTGTTGAGCAAAAGACAGAGGTAACTCTTGCTCCCGATCAACCCGCTCCACTTTAGGTGCCGTTAACCCAGACACCTGCTTACCATCAGCTAACCTAAGCACAAGCTGCTCAATAGTTGGCGCTGAAAACAAGGCCTTTACCGGTAAATCAATATCAAACCCGTCTCGTATCCGAGACATACACTGAGTTGCAAGCAACGAGTGGCCACCCAACTCAAAGAAGTCACTGGTTACACCTATTTTTTCCAACCCCAAGATGGATTTCCATATACCCACCATCTTTTCTTCATCAGCATTACGTGCTTCAACAAATTCACCCAACACCAGCATATCGGCGCTAGGGTTTGGTAACGCTTTACGATCAATTTTACCGTTTGGTGTTAACGGAAATTCATCCAGTAAAATAAAAGCTGCAGGCATCATATAATCTGGCAATTCAACACGAATAGCGTCTCGGATAGCCGGTACAACGGTATCGGATGGTTGGGTGGATACGACATACGCCACCAAAGACTTATGGCCCGCAGCATCATCGCTTGTCACAACCAAACTTTCTTGAACCATATCCACCGAATTGACCGCAGTTTCAATTTCACCCAACTCGATACGGAAGCCGCGCACCTTCACCTGATGATCAATACGTCCGAGATATTCCAGGTTCCCGCTTGGCATATAGCGCGCCAAATCCCCAGTACGATACATACGGACGTATTTATCCGCATGAACATCGTCTCGACCAGCCTCAAGGTGATTGGGCAGGAATTTCTCTGCCGTCATTTCTGGCAGATTCTTATAACCCTGAGTTACGCCCGCTCCAGACAAATACAACTCACCAGCAATACCAGGGGGTACAAGTGCTCCATGCTGGTTTAACAAATACGCCCTTGTATTGCTAATAGGCCGCCCAATAGTTGCCAACGCATCTTTCTGACGCAGTGTATAGGTAGAATAAGTAGTGTCTTCTGAAGGTCCGTATAAATCATAGACTCGCTCAACTGACGTTGTGTCATATAACAAATCGACTAAGCTGGCCGATAACGCCTCTCCTGCCAAATTTATAATTTTCACATTGGCTGGAATTGCATGTTCACGCTGAAGTGCTGCTATTGCCGAGGGCACGGTATTAACCAAGGTAACATCATCCGCTGCCGGTATGTGTGGCAATGCCAACACGTTATCTGCAAGAATGATTGTTCCACCCGCTGACAAGGTTACAAATATTTCCCAAACAGACAAATCAAAACAAATAGACGTTGCAGCTAACACGCCAGCCAAGTCGCTCTGGCTATAAATCGTATGCGCCCAATGCACCATAGCGGTGGAATTCCCATGGGAAATCATCACCCCCTTTGGCTTGCCCGTGGAGCCTGACGTATAGATAACGTAACTTAACTGTGTATTTGGAACATTTAAGCCAAGATTGGAGGTGTCGTATTCGCTCAACACTCCTCTTAGATTATCCAATGGCAAAACCGTAAACCCTGCCGTTAAATCTGTTACTTGTTGATTTTCCGGCAACATAGCTACCAAGCTTTGCTCGGTCAGCACAACAGGGGCGGCAGCATCTTCCAACATATAAGCAACACGGTCTTGCGGATAGTTAGGATCAAGCGGAACATAAGCTGCCCCCGCTTTTAAGATTGCCATCATACCTACTACCATGTCGGCACAACGATGCAAACACACACCCACTAGAGATTCTTGATTCACCCCCAAGGTTTGTAAATGCCTTGCCAAAGCATTCGCACGTTCATTAATTTGTGTGTAGGTTAAGCGATCATTATCAAATACCAGAGCAATATCATTTGGCGTACGCTCAACCTGCTGTTCAAATAAACCATGGAGCGTACTGTCTAGAGGTAGTTCTACGTCTAAATTATTGTAATCTTCTAATAGTAGAGAACGCTCATCAGCAGACAAGATAGTTAACTCGCCCACACTCACTGATGCATCTGTAAGCACAGCATCAACAAGCGTCATATAACGATCAGCAAACGCTTTGATAGTCGACTCGTCATATAAGTCGGTGGCGTATTCTAAATCGCCATGCAACACACCTGATTCTTCACTGAACTGCAACGTCATATCAAATTTTGATGTGCCTGGTGAGGTATGCACACTTCCAACGTTTACACCCGCCAGATTAAACGCCTCATCGATGGTGGAGTTCTGCAAAACAAACATAACCTGAAATATGGGAGAATAACTCATATCTCTCGGTATATTCAGACTCTCCACCACTCGTTCAAAAGGCATATCTTGATTGGCGAAGGCGCCTTGAGTGGTTTTACGAATACGACCCAAGAAGTCAGTAAAACTCGGATTTCCTGAGAAATCAGAACGTAATGCTAATGTGTTCACAAAGAAACCAATCAACTTTTCCAACTCTTCCGTGGAGCGGTTAGCAATTGGCGTTCCCACACAAATATCATCACTTTGCGTATACTGATGTAGCAACACTTTAAACGTCGCAAGTAATGTCATATAAAATGTGACACCCTGAGATCGACTCAGCTGTTTCAGCGCTACTACTTTGCTTTTAGGTATGGAGAAATAATAATTCGCACCTTCAAAACTTTGCTCTGGGGGGCGCGGTCTATCTGTTGGAAGGTCTAATACAGGAACGCCGGCTAAATGCTGCTTCCAATAGGTCAATTGATCATCAATCAACCCACCATCAAACAATTGTTTCTGCCACATGGCAAAATCAACGTATTGAATTGGCATCTCACGTAACTGAGGAGTCTCTTCTCTTACTTCCGCCTCGTACGCTTTGGAAATCTCTTCGGTGATAACACTTAGTGACCAACCATCTGCAGCAATATGGTGAATCGTAATCATCAATAAGTATTGCTCAGCACTTCGCCCCTTTACAGATTCGCTTTCTTCATCTGGCAGCTGGATTAAGTTGGCGCGAATAACCGGGCCATGTTCTAAATCAAATGGCGTACGCGCCTCCAAACGAACCGCATCCTCCACCGAACGACTTAACGCTGGTTCTTGAAGATAGGTCATATCTTTCACATCAAACGCCCATACTTCTGGGGCCTTGATCACCTGTAGCGCGTGACCATCCTGTTCAACATAAACCGTTCGAAATATCTCATGGCGCGTCACCATGCTTTCAAAGGCTTTTGATAATGCATCTACGTCTAACGCACCCTGCATTTTTAATGCAAACGGCAAATTATAGGCGGCGTTTCTTTCATGTAATTTATCAAAAAACCACATACGTTTTTGAGAAAACGACAGTGGCATAAACTCTTCTCGCTCCGAAGCGACTAAAACAGGTAACGTAGAGGCTTTTGTATCAGTAATAGCATCAGCAAGTACGGCAGCCAAGGCTTTAAAGTCTTCAGCGTCAAACAACGCTGGCAACTCCATATGAACATCGAAGCGCTCTTTCATGCGAGTGAAAAGCTGGGTTATCTGCAAGGAATCGATACCCAATGCCATCAAGCTTTGATCCTCCTTAATTTTACTCATTGTTTCGCCAATTTCATTAGCAACCAATGCTTTAAGGTAGGTGATTAAACGTGGTTCTTTCTCTTCTTCACTCAAAATCAACCATTCATCTCGGGTTAACTTCATACCCGATTCAATGGCATCTTTGTTACTGCTACTATTATCTTCCATAGAGCTGATATCAACGACATCATGGGTTTCGTCTATAAACGCCTGCTTATTCCCTCGACGCTGAATTTTCCCGCTCGATGTTTTTAAAATTTTACCTGGACGTAAGTACACAATAGTGTGCACTTGAAGCTCATGATTTTCTGCCACTGCTTGACGTATAGATGCGGAAACAACATCAGTATTAAGGCGTCGACGGAAACGGCGCTCCACTTCCTGAACAACAATTAACCGCTCCTCGCCCTGTACTTCAACTGAAAATGCTGCTCCAGCATCCGCTTTTAACGCAACATTGCTTTTTTGAACCGTATGCTCGATATCTTGAGGGTAATGGTTACCCCCCCGAATAATAATGACGTCTTTCATTCGCCCAGTGATATACAAGTTGCCATCAATCAGACAACCTAAGTCTCCAGTACGCAAGAATGGACCTTTTCCGCATTCCGTAAAACCTTGGAATGTTTCTTGAGAAGCTTGTTCGTTCTTCCAATAACCTTCGGCAATATGACCACCAGAAGCCCAGATTTCTCCAACTTCACATTCCTGTAACTCTGCACAGGTTGACGGGTCAGCAATCACAATGGCCGCATCCAAATATGCACCGCCATTCGAAACAAGCTCCATCGTCTTGCCATCAAAGTCAGAGCCAACAACAATTGCTTTGTTTTGTTCTAAATCGGCAGCACTAACCACTTCATAACGAGGCGTATCACCCTTCGGCGCACATGAAATAACCAGTGTGGATTCAGCCAAGCCATACGTTGGAGTAAAGGAGCCTCGAACAAAACCGGAAGGCTCGTAGGTCTTAATAAACGTCTCAATGGTTTGAGGGCGTACCGCCTCAGCACCAGACAACGCATGACGAATCGTCGAAAGGTCAAGTTCCTCTCGCTGCTCCTCAGAAATTTGTTTAATCGCCAATTCATAAGCAAAATTAGGGGCACATATAACGGTACCTTTATAATCCGTTACTGCTTTAAGCCAACGCATCGGCTTCTGTAGGAATGATGCAGGAGACATAAATACACATTGCACACCCAAATGCATAGGCTGCAGGGTCATCCCAATCAATCCCATATCATGGAACAATGGCACCCAACTAACAAATACTTCAGTATCGTTAAATTCAAAGCCATTTTGAATCTGTGCTTCATTAGCAATTAAGTTACGATGACTAACCATTACCCCTTTTGGGTTACCCGTCGAACCCGACGTGTACTGTAAAAAAGCAATCGTAGGTCTATCGATATTTGGATATGCCCAATCAACAGACTCATGCGCTTCAACCGTATCAACTTCTAGCCATTTCAGGTCAGATAGCCCTTCTGTTTCTTGAAACAACGGTTCAGCTACACGCATAACCTTCGAAGTACACAATACCAATGACGGATCACAGTCATCAATAATTGACTGTAATCGGCCTAAATTCTGATTTCTTCTTGGTGGATAGGCAGGAACGGCAACCATTCCTGCATACAGGCATCCAAAAAAACCGTAGAGGAAATCTAAACTCGAGGGAAACAATAATAAAGCCCTATCCCCTTCTCCACCAAGCGATAACAACCGCTGAGCTACTGCTTTGGCCTGGATATCCAGCTCCCCGAAACTAACATCAATCCCGGCTTCTTCACCGTCAGGTAAAAAAGTGTAGGCTATTTTAGCGGGATGTTTTTCTGCCCGTTCCTGCAAAAGAGCAACAAGGGTGGATTTATCGGTAGGGACGACTTGGTTCAAGCAAACATCGCTGGACATATTTTCTGCTATTCCTAGGGTTTTCTTATTATTTTGATTATTGTTGCATCTATCGACTAAATATCGTTCTAACTTAGCTGAAATTTGGCCGTATAATACTGTTTTCATTCGTATTTTTAACGGATACACGTCTTATTTTCAATATAAAACACGTGCTGCATTTATTATTCTATCAATCACATATGACAATCTGTAGAAGCCGATGTGAAAGTTAAGTCGGCTTACTCTATGCAAAAACGGCGCATTTTTAAAGTAGATAAGACGTTTAGCGCGAAACAAAACTGAGATTTATACCGCTTTTTTACAGATTAAGTTAACTAAATCATAAAAATAACTGTCATAATCTGCATTAAAGTAAGGCATTTCTAAAAATAACGATAATAATTAAGGTCTATAAGACCACGTCGTATCACAAGATGGATCATACAATACTAATGAAGACTCGATTTAGGAAGTTTCAGTCGACACTGCTATTCACCACAAGCATCACCCTCTCAACAACGGTATTTTCAGCCAATTTATTAGAGACCTATCAGTTAGCCTCAAGAAATGACCCTGACTGGGCAGCAAAAAAATCAAAATTCCTAGGGGATAGAGAGGTGGTTAATCAGGCTTTTGGGGCGTTGTTGCCGAGTGCTTCGGTTACGGCTCAATATGGACAACAGGAATATGAAGGTACTAGCAACGAGTCATTCACAAACGCCTTCAACGACTGTAATGCAATAATCACTGCTAGAGAAGCAAATGGCGAAGACCCAACTCTTGGCGAAACCTTCAGCTGCTTAAGTGGCTTTGTAAGCCCGAAGTCGTCTACGCAAAGCACGACAAAACAATCCTATGGCTTTCGTTTAACACAACCTTTATTTCGGGCAGACCGCTGGTATAAGTATAAGGGAGCCCAAAGCTTAGAAAAAAGCCAAGAATCTGAGCTTGCACTTGCTCAACAAGATCTAGTTTTAAAGGTAGCTGAAGCTTATTTTGGTGTCTTACGCGCTCAAGAAGAATACCGGCTAGCCAAAGTAGAGAGAAAAAGCCTGAGAACCCAACTTACAGAAATCAAAAACCGCTACAAACTTGGTTTAGTCCGGGATACTGACCTATTTGAGGTTCAAGGTACCTATGACCTGGCCAAAGCAGCAGAAATGGTCGCCAAAGTTGGCCTGGACAATATAAAAGAAGACTTAGCATTAGTTACAGGGCAAAACGAAGTGATGGTTACCCCTCTCCCGCCCAATATACCTGTTGATGCCCCAAAACCACTCGCAAGAAAGGACTGGGAAGACTTTGCTAAAAGGAATAACTATCAAATCATCGCTGCTCGCTTTGCCGTAGATGCATCACGTAAACAGGTAAAAGAAAAACGTTCAGGACACGCTCCATCTGTCGACTTTGCCATCGACTATTCAAATTCTAAGGGAGCTGGAGGATTTTCTAGTGACACGAAGGTCACAACCATTGGTATTCAAATGAGCTTGCCAATATTCTCCGGCGGTATAGTCACCTCGCAAGAAACTCAAGCGCGCCACCAAGAAAAAGAAGCTGGATACAATCTCAAATTAGCCACACGCAACGCGATCCGTGAAACTCGCCAATATCACAACAAGGTAATGTCTGACGTAAGCACCTTCGAAGCTCGAAAACGTGCTGTAAAATCTAACAACAGCGCCTACAAAGCGATCAAAGCCGGCTACGAATCAGGATTACGCTCTTTATCTGACGTTCTGTCATCGCAGAAAAAAGTATTTACCGCTAAAAAGGAATTAACCACTTCACGCTTTGACTACATTATTAATACATTAAAACTCAAAAAAGCGTCGGGCATTCTTAACCCCAATGACTTAGAAGTGCTTAATGGATGGTTAGATACCAGTACTAGTAATGCATCCTTTACGGCAGAAAACGACGAGTTAACCCTGGAAGAAATCGACGGTATTGAGTTGAATCGAGGCACTCAGCTACGTTCTTTCGATGATGAGAAAAAAGAAAAGAAACCAACTCACAAAAGTTTATTTGATGCCTATAAAGCATGGAAGACGGAAAAATAAACCCAGTGCTTAACAAACCACTTCCACAAGGGGCCGCGCAGGCCCTTTACTCTAAAGTGGTAGTACAAATGCGTAGTATTCTCATAGACTTGAGTTAAATCAAACAGGTTTCAATTTATGTGGTATTCCTGTAATCTAGCGCTCTTGTATAGGTGCCCCCACGGCTTAAATGGGAAGTTAGGTTAAAGTCCTACACTGCCCCCGCAACGGTCTCAGTCCGGAACCACCCTAAACAAAACGTGAGCATTAACAATCTGCGTAAATATCGACTAAACTTAAGAAAAATTGATGTACACGGGTGTGTGTACTGGAGAAAAAAATGCAACAACAAGCCATTTCTACAGAACAAAGTTCTTCCCTAACGTTATCAGCAGCACTTCAAGTTATTAGTGCAATGGCTGTTGGTGCGGCTCTTTTATTTGTGGTTGGGTTTGCACCGATGGATGTAGCACATAATGCTGCACACGATGCACGCCACTCTTTTGCTTTTCCCTGCCACTAAAATACTCGTTCTTGGTAGCAAACACACCATATATTTAGGCGCCATATAAGCAGTATTCTGTTCTTCCACGAACCAGAATAAGTGTGAGCGGCATATCCACAATCCACTTTTTTGGAGGCCACTATGGCTTTCCGTAATATCTTATTGTCCGCCATTGTTGTTGGCATTTTCTCTGGCCTTCTCTACGGCTTATTTCAACACTTTCAAATTAGCCCGATCATTTACGCTGCTGAAGCCTACGAAGTAGAAGACATAGTAGCAACCCCTGCCGCCCATGGACATTCTGGAACCGCAGGACACCACGAACATAACGAAGAAGCATGGGGTCCAAAAGATGGCGCTGAACGGATTGGATATACCATTGGTGCTGACATTGCTATCGGCATCGCTTATGCCTTGTTTATGATCTCCCTGATGGCACTCCACAATCTAAAAGCAAACAAACCAAAGCTTACTATGATGACAGGCGCAGCCTGGGGTATCGCGTCAATGATTATCTTTTTTGCGGCCCCTGCAATGTTTGGACTGCATCCCGAAGTACCCGGCACCGAGGCCGCAACGCTGGAAAACCGTCAAGGCTGGTGGTCTTTATGCGTAGCCCTCACCGCAGCGGGAATCGCTGTATTATATTACGCCCCCGTTAAACTCAAATTGAGCGGACCTATTCTTGCAGCAATCCCCCATATGATGGGCGCTCCAATGCCAGAACACCACGGGTTTGCCAACACCGACCCTCAGGCGATAGAGGCTTTAAGTCAGTTAACGACCCAATTCTACCTATTTACTGCCGTAGGCATGGGGATATTTTTTGTTTTGCTTGGTGCCTTATCCGGGTTAGCAGTTCAACGCTTTGTGAAGCTAAACGCCTAGTTCAAAAACAACCAGACTACAATTAAGGGGGCCTCGGCCTCCTTTTTTATGGGCGATAGACTAATGAACTTTTCAAATCACATCACCCAAGTCTTCATAATGTTCCTTGAACAGGATGAATCATTACTTACAAAACTAGATCAACATGATGCCCTTTATGATCAAGAACAATGGTGCTTTACACTCCCCCAGCTACATAACTTTATGCAATCAACACAAAACCCGCTCTTTTTAATACCTTATCAAGAATTTCGAAAAAGCCTTTTTAATAGTGATATAAACAAGCAGTTACGCATCAACAAAGCCGAAATTGCTATCTTTGATAATCGACAGAACGTCGATACCAGCACTTATGTTTTACAGCGACTCTAACCCTCTCAACACATTATTCGCCACACTGTTGCGTTATGCATGATAGAATCTTTCAAAATAACAAAAACACAGATGACGACCTATGCCCTCCACCAATGCTAGAGACATTTCCATTGATATGATTAAAGGCCTTGGCTGTCTTTGTATCATTCTTGCCCACCTTCCAATCTTTACTCTGACTCTGCCTCAAAACCTGATCATTCAACTCGCTGGCCCCGGAACCGTATTTTTCTTTTCCACTGCAGGTATTACTGCCGCTATTCAGGTAAGACGGTATCCAGCAAAATCATTGCTGCTGTACTTTGGTGTACTATCCATACTGGGAAGCTGCTGGAATATTTTGGTTCACGGTGACATAAAAGCGTTTGCCTCCGTTGAAATCTTTCAGATCATCACCCTAGGCTCTGCACTTATTTGCTGGCTAGAGCGTAACGCGCCCTGCCCCCAGAAAACGCTGTTGCTACTCAGCTGCATATTTGGCGGGTTCAAATACCTATCCCAAGCGATATTCCCAGACTTCGATGGTGGAGGATGGTTACTCGTTGCTAATGATTACATCCCTTATCATGACCCCGACAGCTTAGGTAAACGCTCCTTTCCAGGCTTCCCAATATTCCCTTGGATCAGCGTATTTCCTCTAGGGTTATTCTGTTATCGCGCAACAAAAAGTCAAAATGCCATCGGTATGATACTGATGGTTACCACCTCCGTTGTATCAACCTATATGGGCTCCAACCCCATTGAGAAATGGGACACAAGCATTGCATTTCTGGCACATTGTTATACTTATATCTTTTTGTCATTCTGGATACTCAATGGTGGGAAAACTGAGACTAATCGTATCGGGAATCTGTTTGCATGGACAGGCAAAAACTCCCTAACCTTCTTCTTCTTTCACCCATTAGCGCTTCTCGGCGGACTTATCGTTTACAACTTCAGCAACCTCTATGTAGCGTGGATTTTTGCCGCTGTGATAGCTTACTTTGTTACTAAAGGCGCCATTAAGCTAAAACCCTGGAAGATATTCTCTTCAGCGTGGAGCTGGCTCATTCTAGGCATCATTCTATTCTCAATGCCTATCATGGACACGCTGATAGACACTCCCCTAACAGGTGGAATTTCTCGATTGATGGCATTTATCATCGGCATGGTATTGTGCATTAATGTGCCAAAACTCGCCGAATTAACGAAAAAAGCAGTTAGTTAAACCTCAAAATTGACCGCACTGTCACCCCCACGTGACGGCGAAGCCTATCCCTCCTGAAACTACAATTGTTAACCCTATAAAAAGAAGTGTGTCCTATGGCACACTTCTTTATCTTTATGGCACAATTTAACAAAACATTACCAAAGACTTACTAGTCACTATTGTTGAAGCTATCAAATTCCGTACACTGACCAGAACTTACCGGTCTTTTGGAACTATGTATTCCAAACCGTCAAAAAAACATCAATGAAGAATCTATCGCTTTGGGACGTGTTGGATTCTCGCTAAAACAATAACTAACAAAAAGGGGAATCCGCGTCTTTGCAGCCGTACTTTGGGATCGGCAAGCCACACCGCAAAGATAAGGAGATAATCTGGATGAACAAAATTTCTAAGCGCTCAGCGCCTTCTCGCTTACGTCAACTTTCTGCTCTCAGCCTTGCTGTTGGGGCCGTTGTGTATAGCTCAACGGTAAACGCTCAATTAACGCAGAATATCACTATTGGTAATCCAAAGGCTCTGGGTTTAGCTCACGCGGTAACAGCCGATCCACCGGGGATTGATTCTATTCACTTTAACCCTGCTGGTTTGGCGAAGATCAAGGGTCGTCAGCGTATCGTTAAAGTGCTTGGTGCCCACATGCTAATCGAAGGTGAAATAGGTGAAAACCAAGCGCCTTCAAGCACTAAAACCGCTTTCTGTGGTATTAGTCGCGGAAAGGATGCCGGATGTGAAGATCAATCATTTGCAGACTCAGTCTGGGACCTAGAAGTTGGTAGTGATCAGGGCATTGCGGGTGAAAAATCATCCACATCAACACCTCTTTTAATGTTACCAGGAGGCGGCCTTACTGAAATCCCTTTTATGATAGTCCCCGTAGGCGGCATAGCTATTGAGGACCCGAATTACGGTTGGACATTTGCAACCGCTGCCTATTCTCCAATGGCAATAGGATATCAACGTGATAGCAGTGAGCGCATTGCAATTCTAGACGCAAATGGTAACGATACCGGTGTAGGTAAAAGGGTTGGCGGTGATCCAGGTGAATTACAAGGACAAGACGTCGCGATTGCCAGAATCACGTATTTCTCCCCCTCAATCGGTATTCAAGTAACCGACGAGCTTGCGATCGGCGCCAGTATTGGTTTTTCTTGGCACGGCTTTGGAATAGTTACTGATTTTAGAGCGCCATTAACCACCCTTGCATTTTTAGGAGACCTTGAAGGCGACATCAATCAAACCAACATAGATGCATTAAACGGATTGTTAAGCGTTATTAACCCATTTGATTTTGTGGGAGAGCTGAGCATGGAGATGGAGGATGCTCTTTCACTGAGCTTCAACGTTGGCCTCCTGTGGGAACCCACGGAATGGATATCGTTTGGTGCGGTTTATCAAAGCGAGGCCACCGCTGATATGGAAGGTGACTTCAAAATGGTTAACACCGATGAATTCGTGAACACAACCAGTTCCCTATCTCATTCTAACTTAGACATTTTGGTTGCGCTGACAGGAGACGAACGATTTAACGCCGTCAAAGTAGAAAAAGGAAGCGTTACATCAGAACAGATAGTACCCGCACATATAGCGCTTGGAACGTCAGTCAAAGTCTTTCCTAATTTAAAAGTAAACGTCGATGTCAAATGGACCGAGTACTCCGCATGGGATGAACTAACGTTTAAATTTGATGGAGCAGTTGACTTCTTAACTCTCTCAAGTGTCATCAACGCATTCATTGGAGAAGACAACGCAGATTCCAGAGAGCTAAGAATACCGAGAAATTATGAAGATGTTGTATCTTGGGCAATAGGTGCCGAATATCAATATAATGACAATTTGGTATTACGTATGGGTTATGAACCAAGGGGAAGTGCTATTCCAGACGACGCCGTTGATTTACTTGTCCCTTTAGCCGAAAGCGATTTATATTCCTTCGGATTTGGCTATCAACTAGACAGTTACTCCAGGGTTGATGCATCCATTGCCTACTTGCACTCTGAATTTTCTGCTGGCATAGGGGAATCCAAGAATGCCAATGACACACAAGAAGGCCAAGTAGTTTACAACCCTTATGGCGGGTCAACTCTTTCAGGCTCGGTTGATGCCTATATTTTTGCTCTTTCCTACGAAGAGAAATTCTAATATTCGCATCTTGAATAATAGTTTTGACAGCCCGCTCTCAAAACTATTATTCATTTCCCTCCTTCATTCGCTCTATATGTAAGTAAAAACTACTCATCAAACAAAATACATCAACAACCAATCTGCTATCAACGCTGGCTTCTCATTCCCTTCAATCTCCACCGACAGCTCAACATTAAACAAATATTGACCCGACTTCTTTTCCGTCATTTGTTTTAATGTAGCAACACATCTAACATTTGAATCAACACTCACTGGCGCTAGAAAACGAATTTTATCAAAACCATAATTCATCCCCATCTTTAACCCTTCAGGAACAATCATCTCAGCCATCTTGCTTTGAAAATACGGCAAAAGTGATAAGGTCAAAAAACCATGAGCAATGGTTCCACCAAAAGGGGTGTGCTTAGCTTTTTCAGGGTCTACATGAATGAATTGATGGTCTAAGGTAGCGTCCGCAAATCGATCAATTCTATCCTGATCAATTTGAAACCATTCGGATTGCCCAAGTGATTGCCCGACATAATCCGCAAGTATTTCCGCTTTAACTGTTTTCATGTAGCTCCCCTGTTTAAAATATTTTGGCTAGCGCCTTTTCAACAACACCCCAAGGCACAATAAATGGTTTTTTGGTTACCGTTAACGTGCACTGGTCACCCGAAATTTGATATTTCACAAGAAAACCTTTGCCCTTGGCAAAGCCATGAGAATTATCACCTTCGAAATGAATATCATGCTTTTTAGCGGCTTTTTCGAGCTTTTCAATAAGTACTTCTGGAGACTCAGGCAGAGTCCCCGTAATCGATCTTGACATAAACAACGCTTACCTAATGTGTTAACTCCAAAGAATTAACAAATGTTACCACGCTCTCGGTAAAAACGTCATTTTTGTCACCAGCAATCATATGCCCCGCATCCTTAATATCGACATATTGCGCATTCGGTATACGTTCCAAAAACTCTTCTACAGCTTCTTCCGTGACTAGCTCGCTCATTTGCCCTCTAATGAGCAACATAGGTTGCTGTATCTTAGAGGCAATGGCATACAAGCGATCCGCATGGCCATCCATCGTAGGTCGATTATCACTACTGAGAAACCTAGGGTCCCAATGCCAACGATACCGACCATCATCACCTAAACGCAGGTTTTTAGCTAAACCGTCCAATGATTTTGGTTTTTTCCTGTGAGGCAGGTAAAGCGCTATCGCCTCCGAAGCGTCTTCCAGCGAAGCAAACCCCTGCTCTGCTTTTTCACTCATAAAACCTAAGACTTTTGCCACACCACCCGGCTGCATTCTTGGCGTGATATCAACCAAAATTATGGCATCAAATATATCAGGGGATACCACCTGAGTTGCGGATATTGCACTCAAACCTCCTAGGGATGCCCCCACCGCAATGGGGTTATTCAGTGATTTAGCAATATTACCCATATCATTACCATAGTCCGCCAATCGGTAATCCCCTTCTGGGCTCCACTGGCTATCTCCGTGACCTCTGGAATCGAATGCCACCCCATAAAATCCCTTCTCACCCATCACTTTGGCTGCCTGCCCCCAAGCGTAACGCGTTTGTCCACCACCATGAGCAAATAAAACCGCCTGATTTGTGGGGTCGCCGTAACAATCTGCAAGTATATCCAGACCATTATGACCTTTAAAACATCGAACTTCGTGATTCGGCTGTGTAGTTTTTATCATATCGTTCATACGCTCGTTTTAATGGTACATCAATAAAAGCACGGCGCGGACGAACAGTCACTGGTGAAAAACGACTTTTTTTGGCATTTATTGTGAGGTCTTATTTATGCGAGCCAATCAATCCTGGCTAAAGCCCTAACACTCTTTTAGCGTTATAATTAGTTTGTTGGATGAATTCACCCACCTCCATTCCTCGGATTTCTGCAACCTTCTGTGCAATACGAAATAAGTTTAATGGTGTATTCCGCTCACCTCGAGCAAACGCTGGCGGAATATCTGGAGCATCCGTTTCCAGCACTAACGACTCCAGCGATACCTGACGAATAATCCGTGTTAGTTTTTTTGCTCTGTCGTAGGTTGCCGAACCCCCAATACCCAACATAAAACCCAATTCACAATATTGACTCGCCTGTTGTTCGCTACCCGAAAAAGCATGAACAATACCACCCTTTGGTAACTGCTCCCTTCGCAGACATTTTAATACTTCATCATGGGCTTTTCGTACGTGCAGTAATACTGGCAAATTATGTTTCTTGGCAACGGCTATTTGCATAGTAAACAATGCGTGCTGCTTTTTTCGATTATCTTCAGAGCTATCTATAAAATGGTCTAGCCCGATTTCGCCAACCGCGATTAGACGTCCAGCAACCGCCATCATCGCTTTAGCTTCTTTTGAACTGATTTCTACCTTTTTGACACAGCGTAGAATTGCTTCATTCAATGCGAGCTCTGCTTCATCAACACCAATATGTTGATCTACAAAACAAGGGTGCAAGCCTAGTGCAAAATCCAGTGCGATTGAATTATTCTGCTTACACAAAGCAATCACTCGCGGCCAGTCTTTTTGTACTACAGCGGGAACAACAATACCTTCAAAACCACTTTCTTTTGCTTGTTGAAGTAACAACTGCCTGTCATGATCAAAAACAGGAAAATCCAAATGGCAATGAGTATCAATCATCCTTCAAACCCCATATTCTCCCATTTTACGCCTTCACCTTCAAAAATAGCAATCCTTGTACCACGGAATCTCATTCAATTATCACTATTTTTAAAGGGCAAAAGTTTCTTGGCCTTATTTATATGTTCGACGGTTCTCTCTGCTTCGCTATCAATATAACCCGATATTGCATCACTGAACGCTTCGCTCGCTATCCAATGATTGGAGTATATTTCAACAGGCTCGAAGCCTCTTTGTATTTTATGCTCCCCCTGTGCCCCCGCATCAAAGCGCTTAAGTCCCCTCTCTATACAAAATTGAATCCCCTGGTAATAGCATACTTCAAAGTGCAGAAGCTCAAATTCCTGGGTGCAACCCCAATAGCGACCATAGAGAGTCGTTGAATCAAAGAAGTACAATGCCCCAGCAACATCCTGCCCATTGCGTTTGGCCATAACTAACAGAATATTCTCTGACATCGTTTCATGAATCAAGTCAAAGAATTCCCGTCGTAAATAACCTCCATGCCCGCTACGTTTAGCATACGTGATTTGATAGTAATGATAGAACGTATCCCACATCGACGCGCTAATATCATCGCCAATGTATCTATGTATACTCACTCCCTGCTCTTCTATGCGGCTACGTTCTTTTTTTAGGTTCTTACGTTTTCTCGAAGAAAATCGACTAAGAAAATCATCAAAGTCTTCATAATTTTCGTTAAACCAATGGTACTGATAACTAATTCGCAACTTTAAGTTTCGGGCACCCCAGGCGGTGGATTCATCACAATCAGGAGCCAGAACATGAATGGATGAGCTGTTCGATTTATTAGCATGTGCGACTAATGAATCAGACACAAAGGTGTACACCTGGCTTTTATTGACGCCCTCCTTACAGGTTAACCTCGGGCCTGTTGCTGGAGTAAAAGGAATAGCACTCAGTAACTTGGGGTAGTAGTCCAAGCCATGTCGCTCATATGCCCTCGACCAATCCCAGTCGAAGATGTATTCACCATAAGAATGCAATTTAAGGTACAAGGGCATTACAGCAACAAGGTTTTTTCCATCATAAACCGTTAGATGCTGCGGTTTCCAGCCGCTATCACTACAGGCACTTTTACTCAACTCCATCGCAGCAAGGAATTCATGGCGTAAAAAAGGATAGCTATCATTTACGACGGCATTCCAGTTATCCGGACTTATATCTGTTATCGAATTCAGATAAACACATTTCATGAGCATATTTCAAAAGGTAACGTAATCAGTATATTGGAACTATTTATAGTATAAGTCCAGTGCGTAGCTTGGCAGCATTACGCCCACGATATTTAACCTTTAGATCTGTGCCATTAAAAATCAGGTGTCGCCTCTACTTTTACTGTAGATTTATCCAAAAACACCAATAGCGGTGGTAAGAATAAAAAGTCTAACACTAATGCAAGTGCAATTATCGGCGCAGTCATCATACCTATCGTCTCATTAGGCCCAAATCCAGAAAATGAAATCACGACTAAACCAGAGGTTATCACCAACGTAGTGGTAAATAACGCAGGCCCCACCAATCCCATTGTTTTATTGATAGCGTCTTCTGGCAGCAACCCTTCCTTCCGGTATAACTGATACTTATTGATGATATGCAAGGTGTCATCGACGACAATCCCTAAGCTTATGCAAAACGCAGTCGCAGCAGCAACATCTATTTCACCGACAAACAACCCCCAGCATCCGTATACAGCAAGGGCCGGTAAAACATTGGGAATCATACCAATAAGCCCGTAACGCAGTGACCTCAATCCAATAATCATGATAAATGTAATCGTTAACAGAGCTGTGACGGCTCCAAGTATCATACTTTTAATCACACTTTGCCCCATATGGGCAAACATTAAGCTTCGACCACCTACCTCCACAGTAATTCCGTTTGCTTTTTCTCTTACCCATTGCTTAACAGCAACCTGCATTGCGATCAGCTGTTGATTATTCAATTGATCCGTTAAAACGGTCACCTTCAGTGCGCTTTCATTAAGATCAAGATAGTGATTAATAGCCCCGCCATTTTGTAACGACAATTGATACAGGGTTAATAGATCGTTGGCTTTCATTTCACTGTTAGGTAGCCTATAGAAAACCTCTTGGTCATTATGAACAGAACGGTTAAGTGACTTAAGTATATCCACGTAACTAACAACCTTATTTACACCTGCTTGCACCTTCAGCCACTGCGTCAACTCCTCAATGGTTAACAAAAAATCAGTATCATTAACGCTATCTGTCTCAACGTTTTGTATTGATATATAAAATGACTGAGTGCCACTGAAATTATCTTTGGCGTACTCTATTGATTGATTGATTGCGGATGACTCCGAATAATACCCTACCTCATTATTATTAATTCTGTTTTGCGGTAGAAATAGTAGGCTACTACCAATAATAACCACTGTTGCCGCAACACAAATACGCGACCTACGTAGTGAAAAATCACATATTGATTCGAATATCTTCGGGAAATTTTCATGCAATTTCTTTTTTTTCGTCGGCAACACTGAAAGCACAAAAGGCAGGACTCCTAAAGAAAATAGGAGTGCGAGCATTACGCCCACCGCAGTAACGTTTCCCAATACCACAAAAGGAGGTGAGTCATTAAAGTTTAAACTTAGAAATCCAAGAGCCGTTGTTATACTCGTAAGAAAAACCGGGCGCAAGTTATGCCTAATACTCTCTCGTAAAGCCACCTCTTTTTGCATCCCCAAACCTAAATTCAATAAAAAGTTGGTATTTATATGAACGCAATCTGCAAGACCGATAATAAAAATTAATATTATTGATAACATTGACGTTTGATTAAACTGAGTCCCCCACAACCCACTAATACCTATAGCACCTACGATTGAGAAAACGATAACAACGCCCCCACCTACCAAAGCACCAATGGATCGGCTTAATAGCCACAATATAATGACGCCAAGTAGTCCAATAATCGGTACTAGGTTACGTACATCCTTAGCAAAGGTATCTAATAACGCCTCCTGAAATGCCACTGACCCTAAAAGATGTATTGTTAGGGTTGGCTCTTTGATCTTCTGACTCTCAACGACGTTACGCACATAAGTCATAATTTCCTTAGTTGCATGAACTCTGTCTCCGTTAATGTGTACCGTCAATAAGATAGCTGCGGTTTTATTGTCTTTTGATATATTTAATCCCAACACTCTCGAGTCATCTTTAATAGTATCAAAAATATCCGATATTTTCTTTTGAGTTAAATTCTTGGGTTCTTGCAAGGGATAATCGATGGTAAAAAAATCATTATCTGAACGGCTTATAGGAAGCGATAGAATACTATCAACTTGTAATGCGTAAGGGGTATCCTCTAGTTGCTGACTTAGGGTATCAACAGACACTAACAGTGACTTAGAAACCCTTAAAACCTCATCATCATTATTATTAACAAGCAGTAATACAGAATCCTCATGTTGGTAACGATTCTTTAGTGACAGATAAGTTTTGTACTCTTCATACCCTTCCTTAAAAAAAGAATTAAAATCATTTACGAAATTATTTCCTGAAATAAACCCAGCACTAAGGCTCACTAACAATAAACTAATAATAAAAAATACAACCCGGTATTTAACAATCCAATTTGACACTGACGTTCCCTCTGCGTGGGTAAACAAATTATAGCTTTTTATAACGCATGCTTATATAAAACGTGATTTTAACAAAAAAACAACATAAAAGAAGCGCAAACCTAATTAGAATCGCCTCGACATAATTAATGACCTAACGCTTAATACCTGGGAATGAAGGATCATTTATTGAAACCCAAAGATTTACATTACGGAACAGCTATTCGTTCAATTTTTTTTACTTCCCTCTTGAATTCTTGTGATTTCCACACACAACAGCCGACCCATCAGTCATCAATTGTTTATTTCAAATTTAACGGAAATCCAATCTGTTGGTTTATCCCATTTAAGGACGAAAAATAATGCCCGATACTAATTACCAAAAACTAATGGCGAATGCTTTAGAAGAAATTGCAAAACTTCGAACACAGCTAACAGAGTCAGATCGGGAAAAGAAAGAACCTATTGCCATTGTAGGGATGGGCTGTCGTTTTCCTGGCGGTGTAAATAACGTCGATGACTATTGGAAATTATTATCTGAGGGGCGTAATGGCGTAGCAAGAATGAATAAAGAGCGCTGGGATATGGATGCTGGATTTGACCCTGATCCAGCGGCCCCAGGAAAAATCTCCTCCCGATACATGGGAATGTTAGATAAAGTAGACCAATTTGACGCAGATTTGTTCGGCATTGCTCCAGTGGAGGCGCAGTGCATGGATCCACAGCATCGAATATTCCTAGAAACAACTTGGGAGGCCTTAGAGCATGCTGGTTATGCTCCCGACAGTTTGGCTGGCAGTAAAACGGGGGTTTTTCTGGGAATATCAGGGCAGGATTACGCCCACCTTCAAACCCGAAAAAAACTACTGGATCTCATTTCACCGTATGACGGGACTGGTAACTCAAGTTCCGTAGCGGCAGGCCGCCTCTCTTACTTATTAGGTTTAACGGGCCCTGCCCTTGCGATTGACACTGCGTGCTCCTCTTCACTCGTCGTTATGAACAATGCATGCCAAAGCCTACGTAGCCGAGAAACTAACATGGCTATCGCGGGCGGCTCTCACCTTATTCTTTGCCCCACTAGCTCTATCGTTTTTTCAAAAGCTCGAATGTTAGCGGAAGATGGTCGATGCAAAACCTTCGATGCGGATGCAAACGGTTATGTTCGCGCGGAAGGCTGCGGCGTTGTAATTCTTAAACGCCTATCGGATGCGGTGAAAGATGGAGACAACATACTTGCTCTTATTCGAGGCACAGCCGTCAACCAGGACGGTCGAAGCCAAGGTCTTACAGCACCCAATGAAAGCGCTCAAAAATCAGTTATTTTGGAAGCACTTTCAAATGCAGGTGTCGCAAAGAAACATGTCAGTTATGTAGAAGCCCATGGTACAGGGACTCCTCTAGGCGACCCTATTGAAGTTGATGCGCTAGGCTCAGTCTACAGTGAAAGTCATAGTAAAGAGCAGCCCTTACTTATTGGATCTGCGAAAACCAACCTTGGCCATATGGAAACAGCCGCTGGCATTGGTGGTATTATTAAAGTCGTGCTATCGATGCAACACCGTACCCTTCCTGCCCATCAAAATTACAAAACACCCAACCCACATATCCAATGGGATCAGTACCCGATTGAAGTATGTTCCAAAAAGCGCTCATGGAAAGGTTATGGGAAGGATAGCAGTGACCTTATTGCGGGAGTAAGCTCTTTTGGATTTGGTGGTACAAATGGTCATGTAATACTACAGAGCACGCCCAAATTTCCGCATAAAAAAAACGAACACGAGCCCGATACACACTTAGTAAATCTCAGTGGTAAATCGACAAAAGCGGTAAAGGAACTTGCCGAACGCTACCAGCATTTTCTCGTTGAAAATCCAGAAACATCACTAGCGAATTTTGCTTACACCACCCGTGTAGGAAGAAACCAGTTTAACCACAGGGCTTCTATCGTTGCTAAAAGCGTCAGCCAACTTGGTGAGGCTTTGTCAGACTTTATTGACAATAAGAAAAACGAAAACCTTGTTCTCGGAAACCCTACCACCAATAACAAAAAAATTGCTTTTTTCTTTAGCGGTCAAGGCTCCCAGTATCCGGACATGGGTAAATCGCTTTATGATACCCAACCAAAGTTCCGCAAGACCATGGATCAATGTGCAGCTTTACTTGCTAGCCACTTACCTCAGCCATTGTTCTCCGTTATGTGGGGCGATAAAACGGAACTCCTCTCTCAAACCCAATATACTCAACCCGCACTGTTCGCTATAGAGTATTCCTTGGCGACCCTATGGCGCTCCTGGGGTATACAGCCTGCCAAAATGCTTGGTCACAGTGTCGGTGAATATGCTGCGGCTTGTATCGCAGGAATATTTACCCTTGAAGATGCTTGCAAGCTAATTGCTGCTCGCGGCAGACTTATGACAGAACTAACGACACCTGGCTCAATGATTGTGATACAGGCCCCAGAGATCGCCGTTCAGCAATCGCTTATTGGTCTGGAAGACCTCGTTACTATTGCTGCTATTAATGGACCTTCAAGCGTTGCAGTATCAGGTGATAATAAGACCATTGAGTCCCTAAAGCTTGAGTTTGAATCTCAGGGTATTAAAGTCCAACCCCTTACTGTGTCTCACGCTTTTCATTCACCGTTAATGACACCAATGCTACATGCATTTTCAGACATTGCGCATTCCGTCGAATACCGTAAACCCAAGGTTCGCATAGTTTCGACGCTCATCGGCGAACAAGTGAAAGACGAGATGAGCAATGCAGACTACTGGGTTAAGCATATTGCCGCCCCAGTACGTTTTCATAAAGCGGTTAAATCACTATACGCTAGCGATGCGCCTGCTTCCGTGATTGAAATCGGACCACACACAACATTGGTTGGTTTGGCAAGCACCTTTATTGATGACAACACCCTTTGGATCCCCTCGTTGAGAAAAGGCAAAGGCGATTGGCCAACGCTACTCAACAGCATTGCAAAATTAAGCAATACGGGTCTCAGTATCGACTGGATAAAAGTGGAGAATGGCTATACTCGACAGCGCATTGCCCTTCCCACTTACCCGTTTCAACATAAAACCTTTTGGTTGGATCACATTCCGCTTGGTGGACCACCAGATGACAAAGATCAGGACCGGTTAGACTGGATTTACGATATTGACTGGAAAGAAACCAAGCTTCCCGCTGTAGATACAGTAGAAACATCGGGTAATTTCACCAATAAAAAATGGTTGGTAATGTCTTCTGGAAATACCCTTGCTACTGATGTTTGCCAAAAAATCAGTGACGCTGGTGCAGAAGTTGTAAACGTTCTTTTTTCTGACGAGTGGGAAGTTTCTAGTGCCACGCAATATCAACTAAACCCAACGAAAGAAGACCACTTCGAAAGGCTGCTGTATAAGCTTGATGAACATATACATCTTTTTGAAGGTATTTTGTTTATAGCTGATGATAAGCAGTTAATACCTGTAGCAAATGCTTCGGCTAAAAGTATTTTGTCACAACAAGAGAAGCTTTGTGGTGGTTTACTGTATTTGGTTCAATCAATTACCAATACCATCGCCAACCAACTCCCTAAGCTATGGGTCTGTGGAGATAATACTGAAAACGCCCCCTTAATAAGCCTCTATCAGAGCCCGCTGCTCGGTTTAACCAAGGTCGTTGCGGCTGAATACCATGAACTAAAATGTTCCAGCATCGCAATTAGCGGCCCACTAGCAACACACCAGTTATTACAAGAAATATCTACTGTCACCCGTGAAGACCAAATTTGTTATCACAATGGCACACGCTCAGTCGCCAGGCTAAAGGATGTTGACCAAAATGGAACAACCTTTCCTCACGCGTCAATTAAGAATGATAAAACCTACCTCATAACAGGA
>CAJXZM010000083.1 GCA_913063125.1 uncultured Gammaproteobacteria bacterium
GAATAGTAATTCGTGTGTGAAGGAAATTACTGTTAAATTATTTATAAAAATATTATTTATATTCTGGTTAGTGATGTTTTTTTTCGTGGTATGTGGGTGCATGTGGTATTTCCGTATCTTATTCTATATCGAATAATGTTAAAAATAGTGTTCATAAGTATGATGTTATTTTTAAGGGATTCGCTACAAAGATAGATCTTAAGGAAGTAAAGGCAGGAAATATGATTTTCAAGGGTGTTGAGCATGAGACATACCAAAATATCCAAGTTGTGTACTTTAAAAACCTTAGTTTTTACAAGGGTGTAGTGGCATAGTGAATTTAGCTCTCTCGTAAGTATATGTTCTGATGAAGAGTTCAATGAGCCGACAGGAAAAATACATTTTTCATTCAAAGAAAATGCTTGGATTTTAGATCAGGAAGCACCATTCAATATTTGCTAAATAATTCTGATCTAGTAATTGAAGGCTATGGTCTTAGTGTTCGTAGTATTTTGATACTTGGGGATCTATTGGATTGTCAAGATCCAATAGTGAGTAAGAATTCATCTCGTATATGTATAGAGCAGATATATGAATTTTCAAAATCACTGATTGATACCTTGGCCAAGGTATCTTCAGATGATTACCCTGATTTAGCAACGGAATGGTATTGTGAAATTGAAAAATTTTATAACCCAGAGCCAGAATCATTTCGCAGTAGAAGGACTGGTCGTCTAATATGGCAGTACTATGCTGAATATCAGCATGAACACTATAACATAGAGTACTTCTACAATAAGCTAATCGAAATCGATGAATTGTTGGTCTACTCTAATAACGGCAACTCACTTTATTTCATGGTGGAATACTAAATCTTTAACTAATAAATGTAGTGGAATGGTACTGTTTGTGCGCCTTTATGCTCATTACGCTAAAGCTCCATTCTTGCATAAATTCGCCCAAACAGTACCATCAACTGATCGTAGGACGTTGAGCCTGTAGAAAAACTCATTAGAAAGAAGGACAAATAGGGTTTTTCGTTGATCAACTTGGTAAAATAGGTACATCATCCGGTGAGCATAATACTATGCCAAACTTTATTCCTCATGATATTATTCAAGATCGCCTTATTTCAATCAGCTACGAAAAACAATTGCCGCCAGGTTCGTTCGAAAATACCTTATGGCATGATAGTCCATGAATGCTTGGACTTTTCATGATTTAAAAAGCGCTATAAAAATGATCATGGAGGTAGAGCTGCGTACAACCCAGCGATACTGTTCTCGGTGGTTATCTTTGGTTATTACAAAGGAATTAATACTAGCCGCCGTATAGCTGATGCCTGCCGAGAAAACGTTATATTTAAAGCGCTTTCTTGCGACAGTGAACCCCACTTTACGAAAATTGCTAATTTTATAAGCACCACTACCGAAGAAACCGCTGAACTCTTCTCGCAGGTATTATTGTTGTGTGACCAGGAAGGCTTGTTGGGTAAGGACGTTTTTTGCAATAGATGGTTACAGAATGTCGTCAAACGCTGCCAAAGATAGTAGCGGTATATTCGAAGAGTTAGAGAAAAAATATAAAAAGCTAAATAAGATTACGAGAGATTTGGTAAAGACGCATAAGTGTGATGATTCAGACGATAAAGCTGATAGCAATCAAGGCAGGCAAGAAAGTGAGATTAACAAAATTAATAGGCTGAAACATCAGGCAGGGCGTATTAAGAAGTTTCTTAGTGAAAACGAACCTCGTATTGGTGCTAGAGGGCAAGAGGTTAAAAACAATGTAACTGATAATGAAAGTGCTAAAATGGGCTGCTCCAAGGGAACTGATCAAGGATATAATGGTTTAGCCGCGGCAGATAGCAAGCACCAAATTGTTATTGCAACAGAGACAGTTGGAAGTGTTTCAGAACACGCATACCTTTTGCCGATGATTGATACGATTCGAGATAGCCTGAAAGATCTTGGTACGGATGACTCTGATATCGATGATGCATTGTTTCTTGCAGATACAGGATTTTCAAAATCGGAAAATATGATTGAGATATTTAATCATGGTATTAACGCTGTAGTGCCAGATAACAAGTATCGGCAGCGTGATCCAATATTTGAAGACTACGAGAGATACAAGAAAACAAAGAACGGAAAAAAGAGAACGTTAAAACCAGCGAAGTTTGATAAAACATTATTTACTTATAGCGAAAAGAATAAGACATGCATATTGTCAAAATGGAGAAAGTCTCTGGATTAAGAATGAGAGGGTTGAGGTTAAAGGAAAAGATTACACCGTATTTCAGGCGTCTCTCAAGGTATGTAGAAGCTGCCCACTTCAAGAGCAATGCATGAAAAATCCAAGTAATTTAATGGGCCGTCAAGTTCGATTTCCCTACAATGACTCTGAGAATAAACGCGCAATGGGTTTAATGAAGGCAATAATTAATAGCCCTGAGAGGAAGGGAAGATATAGCCAAGGTATGGGGATTATTGAGCCAGTTTTCGGGAATCTACGTGGAGCGAAGAAGTTGCGAGAGTTTACGTTAAGAGGGAATAAAAAAGTGAATGGCCAGTGGAAAGTGTATTGTATGATGCATAATCTTGAAAAGTTAATTAGGTACGGCGGGTTGACGGCCTAGGGCTGTTGCGATATAAATACTTATATATCAACAGGTTATTCTTAAGAATCTTCGTTGTTTCAATAGTTCATTTTTGCTTTATATATAGATAACTGAAAAACAGCCAGAGAACTAATCTTGTGTTGGTCAACCGCTGGAATTTCTGAAAGAATATGGGAAATAAATCACATTTAGGCTGGAGTGGGCGAAAACGAGTTTTTCTACACCCTCGTTATAAGAATATGAAAACTATGAAGAAGATAAACTTTGTTTCATACTTTTGTTATACACAGGCGGTATTGAGCATGATTGGTATTATCGCTATGCGTAGCGGTATTATGGGTTCAATTTTTTGTATTTTGTTAGCCGGATTTTGGTATCAAATAGGAACAAGTTTCTTAAAAAGGGAAAACTGGGCGTGGTGGGTCGCCTTGGTATTAATTTCATTATTCCTTTTAGGTTCACTTATATCTGTATATAGCTCTTTCCTAGTGCCAATGTTCAATCAAAATGTTACTGGCGTGGGCTATGGTCGCTGGATGTCGCTTTTTCTTACGGTGTTGACATCTTATTTGGTAGTTTTAATGCTTCAGGGAGCAACAAGAAGCGAGTTCCGAAAGAACATCTAACAAAATTGATCAACTCCGTATTTGCAAGTGATGGCAGGCGTTATCGTGTCAACATTTAATTAACTATAAGGGTTTGAGTATTAAATGAAGAAGTACAATCTATATTCACTTATAGCTGGATTGTCGTATGGATTTATGACAAAAATACTGGTGGATATGTCTCCATCTTTATTTTCTGAAGACTTCGTGGATCCTGCTAAGATCATTGGTACTTTATCATTTTCATTTTTGATGCTCATGCCTTTTGGAATGGGTGCTGTGACAGTCTATTTTTCTGGTAGGACAGAGCCTGTCAGCTATGCCCAACAAATAATGATGCCTTGGTTTCCTGTTACTCTTTGCATGTTTGGAAGTTTTATTTTCTTTATAGAGGGTCTTATTTGTATTGTTTTGGCTCTACCGCTCTTTTGGCTTATGAGTAGTATAGGGGGGTTGGTAATGGGTTTGTTTGTACATTGGAAATACTCAAAAAATACATTAATGAGTATTGCTATTTTGCCATTGCTGATGCTTCCAATAGAGTCTTCCAATACGTTTTTGCCTCAAGAGCGCTGGGTATCAACATCTGTCTTAATTGAAGCTAAACCTGAGGAAATATGGAGTTCCTTTCTGGATGTACAGGATATAAAACCTGAAGAGCTTGGTTTCTCTGTTTCGAATTTAATGGGGTTTCCCCGGCCTTTACATGCTGATATGCGAGGGGCTGGCATCGGATCTCTAAGAGTGTCAACTTGGGAAAAGGGTGTGGAATTTGGTGAACGCATCACAGAATGGAATCCAAATATATCCGTAGCATGGGAATTTGAGATTAACCCTGAAAAGATACCGCCTAAAGCGCTAGATGAGCATGTTAAATTGGGTGGGAAATTCTGGACTGTTGTAAAGGGAGAGTACAATATTAGCGAAGTTTCTATGGATAGGTCTAAACTTGAACTTCGAACTTTATATAGGAATAACACGTCATGGTTATTACCGTATGCCCAAATCTGGTCTGATTTTCTATTAGATGACTTTCAGTCAAGTATTTTAAATTTGATAAAAGTTAGAAGTGAGAGTTTGTAGATCAATCCTGCGGTCATAACATTGGCGATGAACGTGGAATGGTGGCGCTAGTGGTGAAACGCATTCGTTCACATCACACCTAATAAAGAGCGTCAAAAGGTTATTGGTATTACCTCTGATCAACGGCTAGTTCGCTGTACTAAATCAGGTTATTATTAGCATCAATGATTAGGGGCGGGTACAGCGTTAAGGCTTCCGATACTGACGTTAAGCGTATTTGGATGGAGTGAACATGAGTATAGAAGTTTGGGTTTGTTATCTAATTGCAATTATGGTGTTAACGGCATCTCCCGGTCCGAGTGTATTCCTTTGTATAACTAAATCCGTCACAGAGGGATTTTTTGCTTCATTATTTACAGCAATGGGAAGTTTAACGGCGATTGTTGGTATTCTGACCTTGTCATTCATCGGTTTAGGTGTGGTGATATATAGTTCTGATCTCGCGTTCAATTTAATTAAATGGGCTGGAGCTGTATATTTAATTTATTTGGGCTTAAGGGCTTTCACATCTAAAGAGAATTCATTTTCTGTCGAGTCTCAATGCAGAAAAAATAATTCTAATAGGCTTTCTAATTATGTAAGTGGTTTTATAGTTGGTGCAAGTAATCCTAAAGCGATTGTATTCTTTACAGCATTATTCCCACAGTTCATCAACCCATCAGAACCGTTACTATTTCAATATCTAGTTTTTGTCAGTACATTCGCAACACTCGAGTTTTTGTGGTTACTCACTTATGCATATTTGGGGCATCGTTCTAGCCGTTGGTTATCTACCAAAGGTAGAGCCCAGTTATTTAATAAACTGACAGGTGGTGTTTTTATTAGTGCTGGTATACTACTGTCAAACACAAGTAAGGCATCCGCTTAAACAGCTATTACATTTCTCTCGGCGATATTAGCTTGTCTCATTGCAATGAAGTCATTAGTAATTATAGTTCTAGGGTTGATACTTTCTTGGAACTTTATAATTTTTTTGTCAGACAAAACTACAAGTTAAAACAAAAGATTTGTTTATTAAAATAGACTGTAAAATATTTTCGGAAGAGCCTAACTTACAATAGTATTTACTGATGTTAAGGCGTTCTATGATTGGTGTTAAAATTTAAATATTGTCCTCAATCTCCACTTCATCAATGCAGCATTCGCTTTGTAGAAAAGAAATCACATCCCAAAGACGACGATATTTTGGGATACATTGAAGCACCCGGCCGCGTCGCTGCTGAACAATTAATCCAGCTTTAACCAGGCTATTGATATGATGAGTCATTGAAGAGTTTGGAATCCCCAGGTCCTCTCTCAGTACGCCGACAGGCAGTCCGTCAAAACCAGCTTTCACTAAGCGCTTAAATATTCTCAATCGATGTGGGTGTCCAAGCTCTTTGAGGACGCCAGCTACTTCTTCAAAATCCATTGCCTTCTCCTGGATGAAATTCATTTCGATATTACCGGTAATAACTTGACTTGTGAAGTGTTTCGATTATATTACGGTATAACCGGTAATAACGAATCTAGGATCAGCATGGCACCTGAATTACTCTCTGGCTTGCAAGAAGCCGCAAATATGTTTCTATTTTTGGCTTTCGAGCTAACGCTTCTATTTTTGCTGATTAGCTATGGGGTTGGTGTATTGCAGGAATATGTCTCTTCTGAGCGAATTCAATCAGTTTTGAGCTCCCGTAAGGGTAAAGGGTACATATTCGCTGCCCTCATGGGGGCAATTACCCCTTTTTGCTCATGTTCGACCATTCCTTTCTTGAAAGGTCTGCTCCGGGCGCGAGCAGGGTTTGGCCCGATGATGGTTTTCTTGTTTTCCAGTCCGCTGTTAAATCCCGTTATCATCGGGCTTTTTGTAGTAACTTTCGGCCTACAGGTTGCGTTCGTATATTTCATTATCGCTCTTAGCGTTTCGATCATTGCTGGATTTACATTGGAGAAACTAGGGTTTGAGCGGTATGTAGAACCTGTTGCCTATGATATGCCGACGCCAAGCGGTTGCGGTTCGTCTCACGTCTCTTTGGAAGAGCAGCAGAGCCGTTGGCTAAGAATTTGGAATACAACCTGGAAGGATTTCAAAAGTGTATTACCCTACTTGCTCGTGGGGATTCTGATCGGCTCATGCATCTACGGATTCCTACCAACGGAGTTTATTAGCAAATACGCAGGCAAGGACAACCTACTTGCGATTCCAATTTCAGCGGTCATTGGTATTCCTCTTTATATTCGTGCGGAAGCGGTCATCCCTTTGAGTGCGGCCCTTGCTGCCAAAGGTATGTCACTTGGTGCTGTTATGGCGCTGATCATTGGTAGCGCCGGAGCGAGCCTGACGGAAGTGATTCTTCTGCGTTCTATCTTTAAAATGCAAATGATTGCAGCGTTTCTGGTTGTCATTATTGGCATGGCGATGCTGGCGGGATTCCTTTACGCCCTGACGCCACTCGGTAATGATGTGGTGATTACTATAGTAACAGCGGCTTCGGCATGACTCTCTATATTTGGGAGGGTTGGTGAAGGTTGTCTGGGTGACTATTTTGGCTGGTAATGCTCCAACGGTACTCAATACAATTGTACGAAGTACCACTGTCGCAATGGCCTAGGTGAAATAACGATTAATGTTTTAAGTTCCGAGTGTCGGATTAAAAGCGGCTGTGTTTACCATGGTGACCTTTGTTGCCACGTTCTGATTGCTGCTTTTCTAACGCTTTAAGCTGTTCCTCCGTTAGCTCTTTGCGGATGTTGTGTATGGTCTGAATTCGCTGAACCACAATATCGGACATCAGTTTTGCTTCTGCATCAGCTAGCTCTCGTACTTTAGATGCATTATAGGCTTCAGTACTACGTTGTTCATGCAGCGACTTTTGAATATCGGATAATTCACTGCGAGTGGTTTTCATTTGCCCATGAGATTCTGTTTTAATGCCTTTGATCGCTGTTTGTTGCTCATCGGTTAGATCCAGGTGTTTAAAACCTCTCATGCCGAATCCACCGCGATGCTTGCCTTTGTGCTCGCTTTTCTTGCCATTGCAGTGATCTTCACCAGAATAACCATCGCTATCTCCGTACCCACCAACAGCATGGGTAAGACTTGCGACACCCATAGAGCCAGCAAACACACTTGCGATGATCCATTGACGTTTGTTCATAGTATTTTTCCAACTTGGTTGATGAGGCAGCAACACCGCTGTCTTGCCAACAAGTATGCAAAAAATGCCTGCAAAGTTGGGTCAGGAGTAGGTAAAGCTATGTAAAGACCGGTAAAGACAGCGGTAGTAGGGGTAGATTTATGCCAAAATTAAATCATCAAGAGCCACGTAAACAGATAAGACGTCTATGACACGAATACTGATGGTTGATGACGATACCGAGCTGTCCTCCATGTTAGGAGAGTACCTAGCGGCAGAGAGCTTTGATGTAGAGCACGCTTATGATGGCCGCCAGGGCGTGGACATGGCCCTTAATGGAGGGTATAGCGCGATCATTCTAGATGTGATGATGCCAGAGCTAGATGGTTTCGAGGTGTTGCGCCGTATTCGAGCCGGCTCCAGCGTACCTGTGCTGATGTTGACCGCAAAAGGCGATGATATAGATCGTATTGTTGGTTTAGAGATAGGAGCCGATGACTATGTCCCGAAACCCTTTAACCCTCGGGAGTGGCTAGCCCGCCTCAACGCCGTATTACGTAGAACCCAGGCGAACACTTCTATAGAGGTTACCTCCAATACTCAGGCATCAATCCAGAGTATAGGGCGACTTATATTTAACCCTTCCTCTCGCAGTGCCTCTGTAGGTGGACTAGTCATGGAGCTAACCAGTACAGAGTTCAACTTACTACAAACTTTGGTGAAATATGTGGGCACCGTTGTCACGAAAGACAATTTGTCGGAGCAAAGCATGGGGCGCAAGCTAGAAAAATATGACCGCAGCATTGATATGCACATGAGTAATCTGCGCAAAAAAATGACTGAACGAGGCGTAGGTTCGATGATTATCACCGTGCGTGGTCAAGGCTACCAACTTTCGGGCGAAAGCTAATGGGGCGCTTATTCTGGAAAATATTCTTCGGTCTATGGCTGACATTGCTATTAACTAGCCTTGTGGTGGGTGGGTTGGTGTGGAAGCATAATCAAGAGCAGTTCGAAGAGCAGGAAGGTAAGCGACGACATGAACTGGTAGACTTTGGTGTGTATTCTCTTGCCGAAGCCCTAAAGGAAGGTGGGCAAAGTGTTTTAGACAATGTGATTGAGCGCTACAAAGGCAGCCGCCATAGAGGGTCTCCTGTGTATATTGTGAATGACGATGGTATCGACCTGCTGGGAAAAAAAGTGCCACGTCGCCGTTTGGAAAAAGCGCGTGTTGCGGTAGGTAATACGCAGATGCTCAAACATAAATCGTCAATTCAACAAGTCACCATGCCTAATGGTGAAACCTTGCTGCTATTCGAAGGGCATCGTGACCGCCACCCCAATCGACATAAGCGAGATTATTTCAGGAGCCTTCCATGGGGGCCATTACTTATTGTCATCCTAGGTAGCCTATTATTCAGTGCTGGGCTCGCGTGGTATATCACCCTACCTATTCGACACCTGCGTGAAGCCACAAACCGATTTGCCGAAGGCAAGTTAGATACACGGGTTATGTACAAAATTGGGAAGCGTAAAGATGAAATAACCGAACTTGCAAAAGACTTTGACCATATGGCGGAACAAGTGCAAAAGCTTGTCGCCAATCAAAAGCGATTGCTAAACGATGTTTCTCATGAGCTGCGTTCGCCGCTCGCACGGTTACAAGTTGCCATTGAAATGAGCCGCCAACAACCCCAAAAAACCGAAGAGATGATGCAGCGTGTTGAAAAAGAAAGCCGGCGACTCGATGAGCTAGTGGGTGAGCTGCTCACACTTTCGCGAATAGAAGCTGATGTGCATAACAGCGATAGTGATTACGTTGAAATAAATGGTCTCATTGCCTCCATTGTGGATGATGCAGAGTTTGAAGCCACCAGCCAACACAAACAAGTGGATTTTAATCAACAGGATGAAGTGCTGATTAATGGCAGCATCGAATTATTACGAAGGGCTATTGAAAACGTCATCCGTAACGCGATATTCCATACTGCAGAACATACCCCGGTCATCGTAAGCTTGACGCAGGAAGGCGCTGTTGCGGTAATAACAATCTGCGATAAAGGCAAAGGCGTTAGCGAAGAAAAACTTACCGACGTATTTCAACCTTTTGTCCGTATAAATGATAGAAATCAAAATGTCAAAATCCCCGGTTATGGGTTGGGGTTAGCCATTGCATGTCGAGCCGTTGAAATTCATCAGGGGAATATTCGAGCATACAATCGACCGAGCGGTGGATTGTGTATAGAGATTCGGTTGCCGCTTTAGAGGCAGCGCTTTTCAGGGGAACTTGCTAAAATCGTAATTTCAATAAGTTTTTTTGTGTGCAATGAAAAGGAGGCTCATGGCAATAAACGTTACGACAACAGTTTCTTTGATTAACGAGGATCCTTATGTAAATAAGCGGCTTCCAGTTAACAATGTTGTCGGGAAAAAATCGCCGATTGAGCCATTAAAGTCAAATTACTTGCAATCAGATGAGCTTGTTTTTTTTATGCACTTACCAGTTAATTTGAATATTTTTAACTTTATGTGTTTCGCGGTCAAAGCTAATACCCCAGAAAACCTCATCTTCACTAGACGAATAGAGAACCTTCCATAAAGTAAGACTGAGAGTCTTTTCTCTTCAGGCAGTCTATGAACTCTATATGATTCAAAATTTCGAGCTCCTGTTTGATATCTTCACGCTGTTAGAAGGGATTGAGGGTTGAGCTTGCGCTAAGCAATAATAAAACGAGTGTCGAGGGCAGCTATATTGCAACGTATAAAGGTATACGCGCCCCTTTTTTAGTAAGGCCGTTGGTATCCGCATATTTTCAACATTCAGTCAATTTCAGTCGTCCTTCTATACTCCATATTACCAGTTGCTCCATTTCTTTTAAGAACGATTCATTTGTGTGGGCCTGAATAAAAGGCACCATTCGTGCCCACATATTGATATCTAATTGGTCAGCTTGTTTTTCGGTGAGCCCACCTTCAATTACCGAATTTCTTGGTAGTGGGAACTGGGTTACCTGATAAATGGCACTGACAGAAATACACCCGATCATGGATAGGCTATCGGCAATTTGTTTATCGTTCATGCCTGCTTGTTCAAGGAGGGCGACGAGTTTTTCATTGTATTTCAACCATTGCAGACTAATGCGCTCGTTGACCATGATGACTTCTACCAGCCATTGCCGTTCGATGCTGGCTTGCCATAACGTTTGTAGCCAAATGCTGATACCTTCTTGCCAGGTGGGTGCCTTAGGGGATTCTTGGTCTAATTCACTTAGGGCTTTGTCAGCCATGGCTCTTAGCAGTGCATCGTGGCTTTCCACATGGGAATAGAGTGCCATGGGCGTACAGCCGACTTGTTTGGCGACCTTTGCCATGGTCACCTCCTCTAAGCCATATTTATCAGCATGAGTGACTGCAGCGGTAATAATGTTCTCTTTGGTGTACTTGGGCTTGCGCCCTTTTTTTGGTTCAGTCATAGCGATAAATTCGACATTAGGGGGTTGCTTTTTTTTAAGTATACGCCATATACTATATCACGTATATTATATCCCATATAGTATATGTATTTAACGTATGCTATCTAAAAATAAATAATCCCCTTAGAGAGAGGTTACAACATGTACACAGGATTTCTTGAAGAAAGACATATCGAAATGGAAGACTTTGATAATTTGTCAATTAGTCATACTGCACGCGCTGAGTTAGAAAAAATCAAAGAACCGCATCGTCGTAGAATTCTAGAAAACTTTATCGAACATGCTGAAGCTGAAACTACGGGTAACTATGAAGCATTGATTGAAAGTTGTTCCGCTAAGACTCAAACTTATGCTGTATATGGCTGTAACGAGTTCCAAAAGAGCATTCAGCCACAAGATGTAGAAAGCATGAAAGAATTTTATCACATGCTTGTTGCTTCCAACGTTTATCTTATTCACGGTGAAGTGGAAAAGCTAATCGTCGGCGACGACAGCCTTTACGTTGAACTTATGCTCCACCAGCTTTACCCTGGTGAGATCATTCCGGCGGCGTTTGGTTTTGAATTCGGTGAAGAAGGTGAGGTTTACCAGTTAACGCAACGTGTTGCTACAGTGTTCGTATTTGACGAAGATGGCAAAGGTTGTGGTGAGCATTCTTGGACTGATGGCGAAACTCGTCCAGAACAACTTCGTAAAGAAGACCCAAGAAAAGTACCAGAGCAGTTCTGGAACAACCCAATCGAAGGTCCTCGCAAGAAGCCTTTTTAAGGCAGATGTTGGGTTAATCTAGAGGGGCGTTTCACTGGTGAAGTGAAACGCTCTTTTTTTTGAGATTTTTTTAGTGTTTTTTCTGGAGGGAAGCCGGTTGCTAGCGATTGTATTCTTCGTCAAGGACGGTTGGTCTCTCTTGCCCTGGTTCGGGTAAAATGCCGGCTTTACTCCTATGCCACCAAATGAGAATTGCACCTGCAGTCAGCTGAAAGCCACCGTAAAGTAGTAAGGTGAAAAGTACCATGTTGCCCAAAACATCATTATCCCCCGCGATAGCTGGAAATAGTGATGCTTTAATGAGTAACCCTAAATTTATGCTACGTACTGACACTTCTAGCTCGATTGCGGTGGAGTCAGGTTTGGATAAGGATAGTAACCTCCCAAAAGGTCGGGTTAACATTACTAATACAAGGGCGAGCAAAAAGACATAACTAATATTGATAATACCGAATGCTTTGAGATCTAGTCGACCTGCCCCTAGCGATCCGATGACAATGAGTACAATAACAAACAGCGACCCTCGAATGCACCATTGTGAAAAGATGTTGGCATGACGGGGGAATACTTTCAGTATAATCATGCCAACAAACAAAGGAAGGAGTAGGTAGAGCCCAATTTCTAACGCGATTTTTGCTATGGGCATAACAAAGTTGTCAGGCATATAGGGGGCAATCAAAAAATCGAGTATTAACGGGGTTGTGGCCAAGCAGGCAAGTGTTGTGATCGCCGTAATTGAAATGGATAGAGCAACATTACCTTTTGCAAAGTGCGTGAAAATGTTCGATACAGTGCCGCCAGGTATAGCTGCAATAAGGGCAAACCCAACGGCAACGCCACCGGTTAGATTTAGAGCTTTGATCAAAAACAAGATAGTGAGAGGCACCACTAATAACTGAATGCCGAGACCAACGGATACCGCTTTAGGCTCTATCATCACATCTTTAAAATCCCTCATGGTTAGGGTGGCCCCCATCCCGGCCATGGCCAAGATAAGTTGAGTGGCCGCGAACCAGTATTCCTGCTGTACGTAAAAATCAAACATAGTGGTATTCTTAAAGTTATAAGTTATGAATCTTTCGCCATGGTCTGGCTTCTTCAATCTCGTAGGCCAATTCTAATAAAACACGTTCTCGACCGTGATTAGCTGCGAATTGCATAGAGATCGGCAAATTGTTCTTAGTAGCACTCATAGGAAGAGATATAGCGGGTGCTCCTGATGTGTTTGCCAGTGGGGTAAAGCTAACATAACGCATTAAACGATCAAACAATTCTTCAAAAGGTACTGTTGGGCTAATGTGTCCTAACTTGACGGGTGTTTGTGCAAGTACAGGGGTTAGCACGGCGTCAAAGTTGGCAAATGCTTTAGCATAGTCGGCATAGGTTTTTTTAAGGCGATATAGAAATAGCGGTGTTTTATAGAATTTCTTTTTATACATATCACCAAGTCCAATGCTTAAGTCGTCCAGTTTTGATGCATTAAAGCTGGGATCCATAATAAGCTTACCGGTTTTTTGAGTAAGAAATGCAAGCATTGCCCAATATAAACTAAAGTCTTCAATAAACGATGGCTGAATCGGTAGGGGCATGGTCTCTACATTGTGACCCAAGTTATCGAGCAGTGACACGGTTTCTTCTAATGTTTTTCGGGTATCATCATCGGTTGGGTGGCCAGTGATCGAATCAGCGACATAACCTATGCGAAGGCGTTTTTTCCCGGGGCCCTCTACTAAGCCAATGGGAGGCAGCTTTTTATTGCGATAATATTTTTCGGCTTCTGCGTGAAAGTATGCGGTATCCCTGACACTTCGGCTGACAATGCCTTCGCTTATAATATTAATGGGCAATGACTTTGACTGGTCGGATAACACATGTCTGCCTCGGCTGGGTTTTAATCCGATGAGTCCGCAGCAGGCAGCAGGGATTCTTATGGAGCCACCACCGTCATTCGCATGGGCAATGGGAACAACTCCTGAGGCGACCAACGCTGCCGCACCACCGGATGACGCTCCGGTGGAGTAATCGGTGTTCCAAGGGTTTCTTGTGGGTTCTTTATGAGCAGGTTCCGTGGTGGCATTAAAACCAAATTCAGGCAGGGTACTTTTACCCAATAACGCGAACCCTTGATCAAGGTATTGTTTGGCGTAAGGGCCGTGTGCTTCTGCTGGTGCAGAGTTTATGGCTGCAGAGCCGTGATTCGTTGGCATGCCTAACACGGGGGTATTGTCTTTGATAAAGGTAGGTACGCCGGAGAAATACCCAGGGTTAGGAGAAAAACGGGATTGCTCTAAGGCATGATTATAACAATCAAACTCTACGGCGTTTAAATGAGGGTCAATTTTTTGAGCACGCTTAATGGCAGCTTTAACGACTTCTTCTTGGGAGATCTCTTTTTCTTTTAATAGGTTAGCGAGTTCTACTGCATCATGATCTTGTAAAATGTCTGCTTCAAAAGCATGGCAAGTGTTATTGTGGTTCATGGTGTTTCACCTATTATTGGGTGTATTAAGCAAGCGATTTATCTATAGATTACCTGTGATGGGAATAAAATGGAACCATGGTGCATAATAAATATATAGCTTGTATACAGTGCGCTGCGCTCTGTTTGCTGGTCACCCTTTCGGGAGGGGTGTCTAGCGAAATTTATCGATGGGTGGATGACAAGGGTCAAGTTCATTTTGATGATAGTGCTCGGCCAGTATTGCAGGGAAAGGCAAAAAAAAGAACTAAAAAGGAGAAGGTGATATTAAATATATCCCCTTCTTCGTGGCAGCGGTTTGATATTACGATTAGAGCACGCGATGTGCAGCTAACCGAACAGGAGACGTTGAGGATTAAACGTGATGTGAACAATGTTTATCATTTTTATGATGATGTGATGTTCTTTGATTTTTATAAAACCGTGCCGGTGTCAATTACTCTTCTTGCTGATGAGCAAGCGTACCAACGTTATTTAAAGAAGGAATTGGGTGCCAATGTATCAAATTCAAGAGGAGTGTTTTTTCCAAAGACTAATGAGATAGCCGTGTATATGCGAATGGATAGAAACGCTACTTTGGAGACGATTAAACATGAAACGAGTCATGCCATTATCGCATCCATTGCACCTAATACCCCTGGGTGGCTAAATGAAGGTTTAGCTGAACAAATGGAGAAAATCGAGAAAAAAGATGGGCATCTTATTATGTATCGACATGAAGAGAATAAGGAGAGATTATCCCGTCGAGCCAACATGTTACCGCTACGTGAAATACTCGATTTGAAGAGTCGTCAATGGCGTAAAAAAAATGTTTCTGGCAATGCATATTTGCAAGCCCACTCCGGCGAGTTGTTGTATTTTCTATTATCTGCATCACCAAGAAAAAGCTTCGTAGTACGAATATTGCAGGAGTATAAACGAGGAAGTCGAATGCGAAGCCTGTATTTGGTAAGGGATAATTATATAGGTGATATTGGTGGGATGGAGACGAGCTGGGAATTTTGGCTTCGACAAAAAGAAAAAGGTGTTGTCATTTTTTAGCGTTAATGAAATCGGTGATATTAATATTGGTGCTAACCTTAGTACTAAGGTTAGCACCAATCAATCTAATCTGACTGGGTGGTTTGGTATCTCAAAGCAAGCAATTATGTGCCATTATTTAAAATCTTCATCGGATAAGGGCATTTGCTTGTCTGGTTGTTAGTTGCCTAGTTGTAGTTGTGCCTATAGCTGCTAATGGCCTGTTAATTCCTCTTCCATTGATTGTGGGTTTTTCTGGAGGACGGGGCATGAACGCTGGGCGTAAAATACAAGAGAATAAAATATCGAGCTGTTTAATTGTTAAGAGTGTAGATATTAAACGTGTTGCCGTTAATGTATGGATTCTGTTGTTTGTTATCAGTTATTTAACCATTAATGCTCCCGTTGTGAATGCCCGGACGGCGTTGCAGGATGCTCAAGTTCAAGGTGTTAACGCAAGTTGGAGTAACATCGCAGCGGCTATGAGCGAGCGGCAATTGATGCCGATTGAACGAGCGCTATTTGATCGTTTGGATGAAGTGCTTCAGACGGTAATGGGGATGAGTGCAAACGGTGTTGGGTTAGGGCTTTCTGATGCTAATAGTGTTGATGCGGCATTACAGCAAGTTGCGGGGGAAGAAGTGACATCTTTTGGTTCTTCGCTGACGGATTCGTCATATTCTCAAATGAACACGATTGTTTCTCGTTTTGCTCAATTACGTGGCGGTGCAGGAGGTTTAACGGTTGCCAGCTCTGGGTCTAATTCTAATATCCCTGGTTTGATGAGCATGCGTGGCGGTAGTGCTGGTGCCGATGGATTAGTGAGTGGTGGACGGTTAGGAAGTTTTTTTAATGTTGCTATTGCTACAGGGGAGGTAGATGGCACGGATAAGGAAAATGCCTATGATTACGATACCTATGGTGCAATGTTGGGTGTAGATTATCGGATTACTCCCTCCTTGGTATTAGGTATTGCCGCTGGTTATTCTGATCTTGATAGCAGTTTTCAACATGAAGCTGTTGTTGCGGGAGGGGGGGTGACTGCCGATGGTTACAGTTTGTCACTTTATAGTACATTTTATAGAGGGGCTTTTTATATTGACGGGATTGTTAGTTATGGCAGCAATGACTATGAGATGAATCGTCGGGTATTCGTTCCTTTAGGGGCTGGCTCTGCAGCAACTCAGGCGGATTGGGATTTGACTGCCAATGCGATAACCGAAAGTGATCAGCACGTGCTTGGGCTGGGCGTGGGGTATGAGATAAACCTAGGTGCTACTAGTTTATCACCTTATCTTCGCTTAAATTATATGGAATCTCAGATTGATGGTTATCAGGAGACCGGTGCGGGTGCGTTCGAGTTTATTGTTGATCGATATGAGGTGGATTCTTTGGTTGCGGTAGCTGGGGTGTCAGCAACACATGTGGTGAATACACGTTTTGGCGCTGTTATTCCTCAGGCTCGTATTGCTTGGGCTCACGAGCATCAAAATGATACGGATACGCTTCATTATCGCTATGTATGGGAGGCTGTGCCTAGTGGTGGCAGCCCTTGGGTATTTCCTATTGAGTCAGAAGAGCCGGATAGGGACTATTTTGTGTTCGGTTTAGGCGCTTCAGGAGTGTTTACTCGTGGGGCTCAGTTATTTGTTGATTATCAAACCGTTGTAGGGCGCCGTCGGATTTCTGAACATGTAATTACTGGAGGGGTACGTTTAGAATTTTAACGGGAGAGTCGTGTTGAATGATAGTGTTTGGCCTTTTTTGCTTCTACAATACGGGTACTATTGATAGTTAGGTGGAACGCTAGAATGAGCAGAAAGAAAAAAGTGAAAGACAGTATTGTAAAGCGAGCAAAGAAAGCCAGCGATAAGCAAAAGCCAACCAATAAACCTCGCTACATATCAAAAGCCGATAGAGTTAAGTTGGCGGAAGATGGCAGTCCCCTAGAGGATTAGCATCTTTATGGTGCTAAGTGGCTGGGTTTATATAGGGAAATAGTTTCTCTGGATTTCTTGAATCGTATCTATACTTACAAAAGGGTTTGATGAATTTGATACCCTTGCGTGCCCTTGTAATGAGCTAATCAATCAATATTACGGACAGTAAACCATGGCTGATACGTCTAACCTACTGACGGCAAAGATTTTAAAGAAGTTTACGCCGTTGGATAGGCTGAATGACAAGCAGCTGGTATTGCTCGCTTCTCATCATGAAATTAAGCAGTATAAACGAAAAGCAACGGTTATTGCGCTGGGCTCTAGTGATAATAAAGAGTACTTTTTGATACAGGGTAAGCTGTTGCTGACGGCAAGCGATGGTAAGCAAAAGGAAATTGAGGGTGGAACCGCAACAGCGATGCGGCCTATCGCGCATTTACAGCCCCGTCAATACAATGCAAAGGTGTTGGAAACGGCTACCTTTTTGATCATCGACTGGGCCGTGCTTGCTCAGTTTGTTCGAGAGGCACCTAAAGATAGTTCTGATGTGCTTGAGGTGCAATTAGCGGTAAGTAGTGAGCCAACTGAACTAATTCGTTCAAATTTTTATCAAGATCTATCAAATAATCAATTCAACCTCCCCAGCATCCCGGTAGTCGCAAGCCAGATACGAGATGCGATTGCGGACGATAGTTTTTCAACGCAACGCATGGCCCGCATAATAAGCGCCGACCCCGCGATGGTGGTGAAAGTCATTTCAGCGTCAAACAGCCCAATATTTCGTGGAACTTCGGCCATAGAAACGTGCTCAGAGGCTGTCGTTCGGCTGGGAATGGAGACCACCAAGCAGTTAGTGGATATCTATGCGTTACGGGAACTGTTTGGGTCTAAATTAGGCAAGCTTCAGAGTCGAATGCAAGCGTTGTGGGAGCATAGCCAGTCAGTGGCTGTTATCGCTCATACATTAGCGAAATTGACGGGGACTGTGAATCCTGAACACGCATTGTTGGCAGGTTTAACGCATGATGTAGGAGTGATTCCGGTATTGTTGTACGCAGAAGGTTATGCAGAGCTTTTGCACGACTCAGTTCTGCTGGACAGTGTTGTCGACGACCTGCGAGCCGATATGGGAAAGACCATGCTAACGAAATGGGGGTGGTCTGAGGATATGATTGATGTAGTGGTTAACGCTGAGAATTGGCAATATGACTCGGGGTCAGAAGGCCCGAACCTTACCGATATCGTGATAATTGCGCAGGTACATGCATGGTTAGGAACAAAGGATAAGCCTGCTCACCCCGCAATGGGGGCGATCACGGCGTTTTCAAAATTAGAGAAAGTGGGGTTAACCCCTGAAAAAAGTATAGCAATGCTTTCAGAGGCTAAAGAGCAAGTAGAAGAGGTCCGGCGTTTGGTTGCTGTGCCTGTTTAGCTTGCGGCTGTTGTTTCTGTTGGGGCATTTTCTAATAGAGCGTTTTCTAATTCAGCAAGCGCTTCCCCCGTGTACACCGCTAACCGTTGCAGGCTTGGCACCGCTTCTCTGCAACCCAGGAAGCCAATAGCAACGTGGTCACTGTACCCTACGAGTGTGATGTTAAGAGCATACCCGTCAAAGAGAAAAGATACTGGATACATCGCTTCGAGTTCGGCCCCCATTAAATACAACGGCTCTTTTGATAGCACAACATTGGATACAACAAAATTAAACAGTGGTGGGATTTTAGGTAAGATCCCTAGCATTTGTCCTGCGACAAAAGGAGATAAACCGAGTAATGCCAGCTGCCCTTGTGCTGATGAAGGCATATCGGATATTTCTTGCTTACTGCGTGTGGTGACTCGGTTAATCTGCTTCAACCGCGCTATAGGGTCATCAAGGTCAGTACCTAAAGGCACCACAAATCCGGCAACTGCATTGCCGCCTTTGCCATCTTTACGCGCTAAACCCATTGGAACTGAGGCAAGTAAGGAAGCCTCTGCAGTCTCTTGTTCTAATTGCTGTTCTAGCAAGTAACGGCGGATTGCACTGCCAACAACCGTTAATAGCACATCGTTAAGCGTTGTACCTGTTTGCTTCGATAAGGCCTTTAAGCGTTTGAGTTCAAGCATTTGAGTACCCAAACGGCGCTGTTGAGAGACAGGCTTATTGAAAAAGCTGCGAGGTGTGGTTAATGCCATACGGGCACCACTATCAGGCCCTTGGGCCATTTTGCTGAGGCCTTTCAGTAGCTCCTTGAAACCAATCGCCTGCTCTGCAGCAGCTTTTGCTGGCTGGCTAAACCGTTTCGCAAGAGAGGTTTTAGGGCGTTCGATATTAGCGGATGGCTTTTGTGCTAAAACCCAAGGCCCTTGGCTACTTGCATCTAGGGGATCTGTTGATAACCATTTGTTCACCATGCCTACAGCACCCATGCCATCAATAGCGCAGTGATGAGCCTTGAAGTACAGGGCAAAGCGATTGTTTTCCAGCCCTTCTATTAGGTGGCACTCCCAGAGAGGGCGCGTTAAATCCAAGGGGTGAGAGTGCAATCTTTCAACCAGTTGACCTAATTCTCTCTCTCCACCAGGGTACGGTAAAGCAGAATGGCGAAGGTGATAATCAATATCGATATCAGCTTCAGTCCATGCAGGAGTGATTCGAGAAAGTAGTGATGTTGCCAGACGAAACCCAAAGGGTTCAGGCATAAATGGGCTCTCACGCATTTTATCTGTTAGTTGTTGAACAAAGTCTGGCGGCGCATCCGCAGGAAGTCGAAAGGTAAGTAGAGCGCCAACATGCATAGGGGTGCGTGTGGATTCCATGCGAAGAAAGGTGGCATCTAGGGTGCTGAGTGGTTTCATGGTGTTTGTGTCCCTACGTTGGATAAGTGCGGGCAGTGTATCGGATGTATGGCGCTCTGCCGTCGTCCGGTTGGACGATAAGAGAATAAAGAGGGTTATTGCGGGCGGGGGATGGTGTAAAATACGCGCTGTTCAAGTTACAACACTCGTACATAAACATGCAGGAAATTAACATGGCAAAAAAGTTTTATGTAGTATGGGCTGGAAGAGAGACTGGTATTTTTACAGATTGGGGTAGTTGTAAACGCTCTATTGATAAATTTTCTGGTGCTCGGTACAAGTCTTTTCCCACTCGGGCAGAAGCTGAATCTGCGTTTGGTGGTGCTGCAGGATCGGGGGGGCGCCCAGCCGTTCGTAAAAAAGCAGCAAGTGCGACTAAAAGCGTTACTTCATTACCAAAAATGGGTAATACGGATATAGAGATTTTTTGCGATGGTGGTTGTGATCCCAATCCAGGGAAAGCTGGCTCAGGCACTGCAGTGTATCGTGATGGTAAGCTTGCTGAGTTGTGGTACGGGTTGTTTAATCCAAAGGGTACGAATAATACTGCGGAATTAAATGCATTGTATCAATCGTTGTTAATAGCGGAAGAGGGTATCAAGAATCAAAAAACCGTGACGGTTTATTGTGATTCCATGTATTCCATTAACTGTATTAGCTTGTGGGCTTACAGTTGGAAGAAAAAAGGTTGGAAGAAACCAACAGGTGAAATAAAAAACCTTGAAATTATAAAAGAAAGCCATGAGCTTTATGAACGTATTAAGGGTGATTTGACATTGCTTCATGTGAAGGCTCATGCTGGAATTGAGGGCAATGAATTAGCTGATCGGATGACGATGATTGCTGTCGATAGCCGGGAGCTCGAATACTGCCAATATAACGGTGATATGGATGTAAATGCGTTGTTGCGTTTACGTGCGGGTTAATTGTTTTGGGTTTGTCAAAGTATCCGTCAAAGGTAAACTTGCCGTTACATAACCCCGGCTGTGTGACGGTGTTAGATTATCTCGTTGTGAAGTTTCCGTATATTGAAGAAAGTATTTGGCGGCAGCGCTTGCAGGAAGGAAAAGTTCATTGGTTGAATGGCGATATCATTGATAGCGGTACGCTTTACCGGTCACAGCAGTGTGTTTGTTATTATCGTGAGGTTGAGCAGGAGCCAATAATACCTTTCGAAGAAAATATCATTTACCAAGATAAGCACATCTTGGTCGCGTGTAAACCCCATTTTTTACAGGTGACACCAGGTGGTAATTATGTAGACGAATGTTTGCAAAATCGCCTTCGTCGCAAAACAAAAAATGATGATTTGCAAGCGTTACACCGATTGGATAGAGAAACTGCTGGATTGGTGTTGTTTTCTGTTAATCCTGAGACGCGTTCTTGCTATCATGCCTTATTTGAACATCACAATATTACCAAAACGTATCAGGCGGTTGCCAATATAGGCAGCGAAGCGATGTTGAGTAAGACTATGTCGGGAAAGGCTATGTCGTGCAAACATTGGGAGGTAAAAAATAGAATGGAGAAGTCGAATCCACGTTTTGTTATGCATATTGTTCCTGGTGAGGTAAATGCACATTCGGTCATTGATTGTGTCGATGATAGGCAAAATAAAGGGTTGTTTGAGTTGCACCCTGTTACCGGAAAAACACATCAGTTGCGTGTTCATATGCAATCAATCGGTTACCCTATTTTAAATGATAAAGTCTATCCCGTATTGCAGCCCAAAAAAGAGGATGACTTCTCAAAACCATTACAGTTATTGGCTAAAAAATTGGTGTTTGTTGACCCGATAACGAAAGAGGATCGCGTGTTTTGCAGTGAGAGGGAACTTCTTTCTCTGAAAGGGTGATTCTTGTATAGGTGAAATTAGGGGAGGCTTAATCTGCGTACTTTTCTCTATATTCAGAAGGAGACAGAGCATTCCAGTGTTTAAATGCATGATTAAAGGAGCTTTGCTCTTGAAATCCTAGTAATGATGCAATTTCATGCATTGATAAATTGCTACCCCTTAAGTAACGTTCGGCTAAGTGTTGGCGAACTTCATCAAGTACTTCTTGGAAACCGGTACCTGAATGGTTGAGTTTTCGTTGTAATGTTCGGGTGCTCACGTTTAGCTGGTTAGCCATGTCTTCTATTTTGAATGTCCGGTTTTGCAAGGCATCAGGGAAAATCGATTTGAGTTGCCAGATGATGTCCCTTTGGTTTTTTTTAGTAAGTAATAAGTCATCGGCATGGGCCGATAAGGCAGAAAACAATGTGGCATCCCCTTCGGTTATGACTTTCTGCAATTCTTTGCTATCAATGGTGATGGCGTTGCAAGGTTGGTTAAATTTCAGATGGGTATTGACGAGGTTTTTGTACCGCTGAATATTGCTTGGTTTGGGATACATAAAACTGACACACTTTATTGAAACCTCTTCTTTAGTTAACTGCGGGAGAAATGTTTTAAAACTCGTGAAAACACTGAGAGTTAGCTGGAAGGATAGTTCATCGTGGGGATTGGGTAGGTGGAGCCTATTCGGCGTCCAAATATATTGTGTTTCCCCTTCGTGATGTACAACCTGAGAGACGCCAAGATTATGATTCAAACTTTCATAACGTAATATTTGTTCAAGGGCTTGTTTAAGGTTGTGACAGCTTAATAACATCATTCCCAATACAGGAAGAGCTCCTAAGCTAACGGATTTGCCGACTTCCAGCCCGAAATCTTCACGGCGGCTGATGCCTTTTTCAAATAACGTGATGTATTGCTCAACGGATACAGCATTAGGTTCTTTTTCTTCAATACTTCTGTCTGTTAAACCGCATGCTTTAAAAACATCGACAAGCGATTGCCAGTACGGTAGAGCAACTTCCCCCTTAAAAGGAGAGGTTGGCGTTATTGAGCAATCTATTGGCATAGCTTCACAAGTTGTTTGTTGGTGATCAGCATATTATTTAAGCATAGGTATTGGCAGAAATGAATTTCTTTTGACGCCAGCATGTAGTTCAAAGCACTTTAAATACAACATAATAGAAGAACTGAATATGGATACATTATTCACTGATTGGCTGGCATTATATCAAGACCCGATGTTTTTGAAGTTTCCCGTTGCGGCTATGGTATTGAGTGTGGGGGCATTTTTAGTAACGGCTATACCTTGGACGCTTCTCGCCTGGATTGATCCTCCTTGGGCCAGACGTTATAAAATTCAGAAAAAACCTTTTCAAGTAGCGGCATTTTTCTGGCCTGGCCTTTTTAGAATTCTTACCAACACGTTTATCCTATTGATATTGCTGATTCTTTTCTGGCCGTTATTAAGGCTCGGTAATATCCATGGGGGTGAAATACCTGAGTGGTATGTATGGGTTATTCAGTTGGTAGCCTTCATCCTTATTGATGATTTTTTATTCTATTGGGCGCACCGCTTAATGCATGAAAATAAGTGGTTGTTAAGAAATGTTCACTCTGTACATCACCGCATTAGAAATACCTGTGCTCTAGATGGGATGTACATGCATTGGTTTGAGCATGTTGTTATTAGTACCCTCACGTTAACTGCCCCATTAATACTGGGCTGTCACCTGTATGTACTTTACGCGTGGGTAATTATTCGGGGGATTGAAGGTGCTGATGGGCATTCGGGCTATGACGCCCCATGGAATCTGTTACGTTACTTGCCGCTTTATGATGGGGCGATTTACCATGATTTTCATCATGCACGTATTAAGGGGAATTATGCGGGGGCGTTGCATTATGTCGATAGGTTTTTTGAAACCTATGTTACACAGTATCTTGAGTATAAAAATAAGAAACTTGAGTACAAAAATAAGTAAGGTATTTTTAACGGATTCAACTAGGTGGCTACCCGATTCTATTGGGTAGCCACTGTTTGATAGATCTCGTTATGCGATCTTATGCTTCAGCGTTGTGGTAAATATTCTGAACATCATCCAAATCGTTTAGCATGTAGAGAAACTTCTCAAACATTTCCATATCATCGGCAGCGATAGGGGTTGTGTTTTGAGGGATAAACTGGATCTCGTCGACATCAAAGTCTAATTCGCCGAGGGCATCCAAAAGTGCTTGTTTGGTTTTGAAGTACTCAGTGTTAGGGGCGAATACCGTCACTTTGCCATCTTCACTCTCAATATCAGTAACATCAACGTCATGTTCCATCAATGCTTCCAGTACAACATCTTCATCATCACCATTAAAAACAAGGATAGCGCTATGATCAAACATGTGGCTAACCGTGCCTTGGGTGCCAATTTTACACTTTGTTTTGGTAAAACACTGGCGTACATCCCCAAATGTGCGATTTGGGTTGTCTGTTAGGCAGTCGATGATAACCATGCTTCCACCAGGACCAAAACCTTCGTATCGAGCGGTTGCGAAGTCTTCACCACCGCCGCCTTTGGCTTTATCAATGGCTTTATCGATAACGTGAGTGGGCACCTGATCCTTCTTTGCACGATCGATTAATGACCTTAGGGCCAAGTTTCCAGCAGGGTCTAGACCACCGGCTTTAGCGCATACGTAGATTTCACGGCCGTATCTGCTGTAGACTTTGGCTTTCGCGTCAGACGTCTTGGCCATGGATTCTTTGCGGTTTTGGTAGGCTCTGCCCATTACGTTGTCCTGTCAGTATTGATAAAGATAAGAATAATGGCGCAAATTTTACAGCTAAGCCATGAAATAGGGAACCCTTTGAGGTTCGGATAGGGGTGTTCAATGACATACTTTCTAGAAATTATATTGCTTATAGTGATTGTGACGGTGGGGGTGTTCTTTCTTGTGCGTAAAAAGAGCCCTAAAGATGCACTTGAGGAGGCAGAAAAGGTTCTTGGAGCGGTGCTAACTGCCAGTGAGTACTGTGAAGCTAAGGGGATTAGCGAAGAAACGCTGTTGGCTATGATTGGGAAGAGGGAAGTTAACGCTTATGAGTCTATGGGGATGTTGTTTGTACAGGATACTGATAGGTGAGGGTGTAGGTTGACAATAAAGGGTCATTTTTAACAATAATGTTTCATCCTTACAATATAGTATCATCCTATGAAATCGGAACTCGCTTAATACTAACTCAAATAAGGCGATCACCGCTTAGGCTGATGAGATGGAATCCAATTGACAGCCATGTTTACAGGCTGTGTGAAAACACAGATTTCGGTCTAAAAATGCGATCAAAGCTCTTAACCAATCTTACACCGTCAATTTGC
>CAJXZM010000084.1 GCA_913063125.1 uncultured Gammaproteobacteria bacterium
GCCTCAACAAGAATATCCACCATCGGCACAACAATTTGAGGTTCTTCTTCCCTAGCGGTAAAGTTAAGCGCCAGCGCACCGAGTAACAACGAAAGAACCAATATGAAAATTGGCAGGCCACCCGATAAGCTATTGGCAATCAGCTTTTCCAGCGGATTAGAGGGCTTCATAACAAATAGTCCCAATGGGTTTTATTAGTATTACGGGGTACAAAACATTGAATACAGACTGTCGAGCAAAACTTTTACTCGTGGGTCTGCTAATCGATAATAAATGGTTTGGGATTCTCGACGTGTACTAACAAACCGCGCATCCCTTAATTTCGCTAGATGCTGAGACAATGCCGATTGCGATATAGGCACAAGCTCATTAAGTTCGCCAACGGACCGCTCTCCCTCGACAAGTACACATAACACCATTAAGCGATTGCTATTGGCTATCTGTTTTAGGAATTGCTCGGCGTTATCTGCTTGGGCGGCCATTTCATTAGGGCTGATTTTCATGATTACTCCATAGTATATCTACACAGTTTAGATTCTTATATTAGATTGTCAACAATTAGATGGCTCTTAATTAGCAACTGCTAATGTATTATAAAAATCTAGCTAAAGTACGCTACAAGACCGACTATTGTCGCTGCAAGTCAACACACTTTAATGTTTACATATTTCATATTAAATACGGTGCCATTTGTGCGTGTTTACGTAGGGGGAAAAATCGAGGTGTATATCAAACGACTGACCAGGGTTATATGGACTCCAATCCAAATGTGGGTTGTGTACCTTTGTAGCGAGTAATTAAAGTGAGGGAAAGCGGTAAAACTCAAACTAGCCATTTTGGGCAGAGGTACCACTATATTCCTGATATTAATTTAGTTGTTAATGGCTACTGACCCACTATTTGAGTCATAAGTTATGTTTAATGATGCGCTTGCTTGATAGGTATAGGTGCACCCCCCTCCGCTATGCACTGCACTATATTCCGAACCGGAGCCTGATGCCACGGTAGGCGCACCTGCCTCCAATACGGCATGCCATATGTCAATACAATCATCGGTGCTATTCAAAGTTAAACTAGTGCCTCTCGTGTCGGCGGGCCACCCATTGGTATTTACTGAAAGGTCCCCCCCCGCTAAAGGGTTTGATATTGGGAAAAAATTAAGTGTCGCTCCAGGACTTCCCGCAGCAAGCCATTTCATGTGAATTATCTGTACACCAGTTTTAAAGGCTGCGCCAGTTCCTGAAACCGTTGCATTATGTGCATTATCGGATAAATCAGCAAATTTCGGTAAAGCAAATGCAGACAACACCCCTAAAATCACGATAACCACGATTAATTCAATTAGGGTAAAACCTTTTTCTATCACCATGTACATCTCTATACTCGATTCCGTCATGTCTCTGATTAGGGTGTACGAAAGCCAAAACGACCAAGTTATAGAATAGCTCAATAAGAAATTTTTACCCCCCCTCATTTTATTTGTCGGCTACCTAGATGCAAGACCTACTGTAAAGTCATTAGACATGAGCTAATGGAGCAATAAACTCAGATTTAGTGCTTTAAGTACAGACAAGCTATCAAAGCCTAACATCGACAATCATTCAAATAGTCATGTTTTAATATACTTAGGACTATAAACAATGTCGATTTATACAATTGAGATAGCTTTTCATTAACGAACAAGCGCAACCGCTTTTATTTGTGCAAACACCACATCACCAACAACAAGCGACAGCTGCTGTTTAGAATACAACGATATTCGTGCGAGTAAAAACTGGTTCCCAACAGTGAGTTTTACAACAGATTGCCCTTTTACTTCGTTATCTTTAATCTCAACAATTGTACTTTCTAGCACATTCAAGATACTGGTGCGTAATGGACGGTCCAGGCAAATACTAACATCCTTGGCGACGATCCTAAGTCGCACAATATTCTTACCGTCCAGCGGTGCAAAAGGGATTCTAAATCTATTCCCATCAACATTGATAGATGTTAACAACACCTTGGGTTTGGGAGTTCCAGGATTTGCCCCTATGCCTGTTACGTTATTGCTTTCACAGCGTCCTTCCAAAATACTAAATGCATTGGCTTGCTCTGCTAGCGGACTATTGATATCTGCAACCGTTTCTAATAAAGGGCCATGTTTGTACGTTTTTCCATTTTCCATTAATACAATAAAATCTGCTAGCCGAGCAATTTCATCGGTTGCATGGCTCACATATAACATAGGGATTGAAAATGCTTGGTGAAGCTTTTCTAAATATGGCAGTATTTCTGATTTACTTTGATGATCCAAGGCTGCCATTGGCTCATCCAATAACAAGAGCTCCGGGCCAGACAGTAATGCGCGAGCTATCGCGACCCTCTGGCGCTCTCCTCCTGACAAAATCCCCACGGATTTATCAATAAGTTTTTCCATTCCCAATAAGGATACTGCATCATCAAATGCTATACGGCGCTTATTTTCTTTTGTTCGCTTTACGCCATAAAGCAAGTTTTTTCTTACATCGAGATGGGAAAACAAATGACTGCGCTGAAACACATAACCTACATTTCGCTTATGAGTGGGCAATCGACTATGTATCCAATCAACGTCACCGAACTGGATGGAACCCAATACATCTTTTTCTAAACCTGCAATAGCTCGTAACAATGTTGTTTTACCGCACCCTGAAGGCCCGTAAATTGCGGTAATTCCTTTTGCGGGAGAACAAAAATTTGCCTGCAACGTAAAATCATTTCTTTTTAGTGTCACATCAACACGTAAGATTTTTTCAACGGAATCAAACTCATTAGAGGACATGTTAGGAGGGCTTCACTTTTTGTTGGCTCAGATAAGTAATTAACAACATAACAAATGATAAACACAATAGTGTTCCAGATAAGTAATGAGCCTGTGAATATTCCATGCTTTCAACATGATCATATATGGCAATGGAGACCACCCGCGTTTCATCAGGAATATTACCGCCAATCATTAGTACAACACCGAACTCTCCAAGTGTATGAGCAAAACCGAGCACACTTGCCGTGAGATAGCCTCTTTTTGCCTGCGGGACAGCAATACTAAAAAAACGATCCCATGAGCTTGCCCCCAACGTTGCAGCTGCATCCATTTGACGCCTGTCTGTTTGAGAAAATGCATGCTGTAATGGTTGAACTACAAAAGGCATTGAATAAATGACGGAACCAATGACTAGCCCTGAAAAAGTAAAATTGAGAGAGCCTACCCCCATAGCTGCGAGTAAGCTACCGATTGGTCCATTAGGGCCAAGTGCTAGCAATAAATAAAACCCCAAAACGGTAGGAGGTAAAACAAGAGGTAAAGCGACCATTGCCTCTATGACCCCTTTCCATCTCCATTTAGTTTGTGTCAACCACCATGCAAAGGGGGTGCTGATTACAAGCAATATTGATGTCGATAATAACGCCAGTTTCAGCGTAAGCAGTAAAGCCGAAATACTTGCTTCATCCAGCATCAGCAGAACCTACAATTTTATATCCATTGTTTTTTATAATGCTTGTGGCAATAGGCCCTTTAATAAAATCGACAAACAACTGCGTTAACTCCTTATTATTTAGCATTATTGCTTGTTGCTTGATTGGTTGATACAACGTTTCGGGAATCAACCTGTAGTGGTCAAGAATCATTTTATAGCGTTCTTTTTCGGCCTTAAATAACCTTTGGTCTAGCACCTGTGAGCGAGCAAGAAAGGCTAGATCAGCAGTACCTGACATTACGAATTGAAGTGTCTGACTAATATTCTCACCTCGAATAACCCTAAGCTTCGGTCCATCCTTCGACGTAAGCCCAGCAGGCAATAGTATATTAACAACATCTTGGGCAGCTTTACCGTAAGGTGCTAACTTGGGGTTTGCCATTGCTAATGTCTTAATACGTTGATTGCTTAGCAGAGTTTTTAACCCATTTTCACCTAGAGAGGCTGTATTAGGCTGGTTTACGTTGGAGATTTCTGGTGACCATACAACCAGCAAGCCCTCTGCATAAGTAAAGCGTGATCCTTTAACGCCAATATCCTTGGTCTCTAGTAACGCTGGCCTAACCTCATCAGCGGCAAAAAACAGGTCAAAGGGGGCACCCTGTACAATCTGCGCGTAGTGCTTTCCTGTAGACCCACCCGATAAGCGAACAACTCTGCCTGTGTCGTTTTCATAGGTATCGACAAGCTGCTTCATAGTGGATAGAAAATTTGATGCTACTGCAACAGTTACCTTATTATCATTGAATACCTCGACTAGCGCGGCAAACACTGAATTTGAAGTTAACACGAAGCACAACAGACCAAGCCTAAGACTCTTTGCCGTCATTACTTAGCTCCAATTGAAAGGAAAAAAATTGTAATATACCACTGTCGACGCTTTATATACTACAATACCCACCAGATAACCCTTTAATGTAGTCCTTACGATACAAACAAACCCAATTACAACCCCCTGGAGACACATATGACAATTGAAAACGTTGAAGAAGTAGAAGCTGAAATAGAAGAAGGCCTATCTGCTTACATCGATCTATTACTTCAAAATGTAAAATCACCTGTAAAACGCGCTTACGCAAAGCAGTTACTATTGAATGATTTCAATGCAACATTGCCCCGTGGTATTTACATGGACAATGACATGTTTTTGGATTTTGAGGTTGGTGCAGAAAGCACAGAAAGCGAAGTATAACGCTAAAAGTCGCAATAGAGATTGATAACGTGCTTCTTTCATCAATCTCTATTAATTACTCCCAAATCAAAGATTCCTAATCTGAATCGCGTCAACGCCCGCCCCAGCAATAACGTCTGATATAACCACAACCTTATCGCCAGCCAACAACCCTTCTCGCGCTTTAAGTGCTAAAAACGCGTTATGCAGTGTTTTTTCTGGATCACTACTGAACGTTAATCGATTTGGTATGACATTTCGATTGAGTGACAGCACCCGTCGCGTTCTACTATCATTAGTAAACGCATAGATAGGCGTTTTGAACGGGCGGCAATTAGTTACATAATTGGCCATTAACCCCCTCCGTGTTATTACTACAATACCTGCCACACCCAACGCCTCTGCTAGCTCTACAGCAGAATGAGCCAAGTGTTGCTTATCCGTTTCTTTCACTAGTTTTTTACTTAGATTAAGACTTTCTTCTTTCTCTGATGTTTTGGCAATCCTATCTAAATACTCAACGCACTTAACCGGGTATTTTCCAACAGTTGTCTCTCCAGACAACATGATAGCGTCTACTTCCTCGTAGATAGCATTAGCAACATCCGTCACTTCAGCTCTCGTAGGTATTGGGTTTTCAATCATAGATTCAAGGAGGTGCGTAGCAACAATGCAGCGCTTCCCTCTTTCATGGCACTTTCTAACCAGTAAACGCTGGACATTGGGAAGTTCCTCTACGCGAATTTCAACACCAAGATCCCCTCTTGCCACCATTACGCCATCGACCTCATTAAGAATTTGGTCAATATTCCTTACACCCTCTTGATCTTCTATCTTGGCAATGATTTTAATTTTGTCCTTCTTGTCTCCCAATAGAACTTTTAACTCTCTTACATCCGATGCTTGGCGAACAAATGACAAGGCAATATAATCAACCTCCTGCTCTATACCAAACTTGATGTCTTCCTTATCTTTTTTAGTGATAGCGGGTAAGTTGACGTGAATTCCAGGCAAGTTGACGTGGCGTTTACTTTTAAGCGTTCCACCGTCAATTACCTTGCACTTCATCGTCTTATCTTTTTTGGAAAGCACCTGAAGATTAATTAGCCCATTATCAACGGTGATGATGTCATCAATACCTACCGTATCAACAATGTCGTCGTAGTTAATAGGAATCGAACTTTCTTCAACATTGACGTTTCTAGCGGCAACAGTCACCACATCACCATTTTTCAATTCAATATTTTCTTTGAGATTGCCTGTGCGAATTTCAGGTCCTTGGGTATCTAACAATAGCGGAATAGGATATTTGATTTTTTGGTTCAGCGTTTTAATCGATTTAATGACTTTACTATGAGACTCGTGATCACCATGGGACATATTTAAGCGGACCACGTCCATTCCCGCCTCCGCCAGGGCTGAAAGCATATCAAAGCTGTTCGTGACCGGGCCAATCGTACATATGATTTTGGTTTTTCTCATAAGGAAAGAACTCTCGTAAATGGCATGCATATCGCCACCCTAAACAAGGCAATAACATACTTAGAGTAAGGGTATAGATTGAAAATTAACCCTGTTAGGCGATATTGATTGTAAGCAGTATAGGCGAACCCCCGGAGACCAGCGTTGCCATTGGTCAATTAACCTAAAATATTATGAAAATCACTCACTTGTGATCATTTGTTGTACATTGACTCAATGCCGTTAATAAGGTAATTTACCGCTTCGTTTAGATGCCTAATACGCATTGGGCCTATCCAATATAGGCGCCTATGTTATCAGTACATATTGCCTACACGTTTTTGAGTTACTCGCATGCAGCCCACATTCCCTTTCACAGCAATTATTGGCCAAGAGCAATTAAAAATAGCGCTTATTTTGTCAGTCATTGACCCTGATCTTGGTGGATTACTTATTAGCGGCCCAAGGGGGTGTGGAAAATCAACCGCAGCACGAAGCCTTGCTGATCTTATTCAAACCCAAGATCACTTTGTGAATTTACCACTCGGAGCCTCAGAAGACCGTGTCATTGGCTCCATTGATGCGCAAAAAATCCTTACTAATGGAGAGGTCTCCTTCTCTCCTGGCCTATTAAAAAAAGCCGACGAAGGTATGTTATATGTTGATGAGGTTAATTTATTGCCTGATCATCTCATTGATATTTTACTAGACGTATCTGCCAGTGGTAGAAACTATGTAGAGCGGGACGGTCTATCACATCAGCATAGCGCTCGTTTCGTCCTGGTGGGAACAATGAACCCAGATGAGGGAGAACTTCGACCTCAAATTTTAGATCGATTTGGATTAATGGTAGAACTTCAAGGGCCTGCGTCAATTGAAGAAAGGGTTCAAATCACCACCCAAAGAATTGCCTTTGATAAGAACGCAAAACAATTCAGCCAAGCAAATGATGAGCAACAGGCCACGCTAAAACAAAGAATTGATAGCGCTCAACAGTCTGTAGGTAGTGTTCTAGTATCAAATGACATTCAAACCAGTATTGCAACCCTATGCCATGAAGCTGGTGTTGACGGTCTTCGGGCTGATATCACCCTAACAAGGGCTGCAAAAGCCTATGCTGCGTTTCATGCAGATGCCAATGTTTCTGAAACGCATATTGATGCGGTTAAAGAGCTTGTATTACTACACCGAAGAAATAACACAAATAACTCCAGTCAGGGAAGTGATACTGGGAGCCAGCAACAACCTGACAATCATTCTAGTAATGAGCCGAGTGACAGTTCAAGTGATTCTCAAGGAAACAATCAAGCTAGCCCACAAGGTAGCTGGGGGGAATTAACACCAGAATCGGTTGATTCCGCTGACAAGCAATCATTTAAAGTATCCAAGCAATACCCTGATATAAGTACCCTAAAAAAAAAGTCTAATATAACTACTTCGACCACTGCGTTACCAGGCAAACCTTCGAGTAAAAACACCAGTCGTCGGCTTAGTGAGAGAGGAATGGTGACGACTCAGATTGATTGGTTGTCTACCATTATCGACAGCTATGCCAATAATTTTGACATGCTTTCTAACTTACAATATAAGCATAAAAAAACCGGACGAAACCATCTACACGTTCTACTTGTAGATACGTCCTCTTCAACCATTGGCGGAGAGGCGTTAAAAAACACCAAGGGACTCATTCGCAGCATTGCATCACATGCTTATCTCAAGCGAGAGTTACTATGTATTATTCAATTCGGCAACAACAAAGTTAGTATTATTCAGCCTCCACGTCGACCGCCAAAATCCTTTATACCAATACTTAACAGTTTGAAAGCCGGCGGAGGAACCCCCCTCAGAAAAGCACTAAAATATACCGAAGCTATATTTCAACGATGGGATCAAAATCAGCAGCACACAGATCGCTCGCTATATTTGTTTACAGATGGTCGTAGTAACGACACGGTATCTGATATAAAAATCCGCTCTCCACTAACGGTCATCGATACGGAAAATACAGCCTTAAAAATAGGCAGAACAGCGCGTATTGCATCAGCGCTAAAAGGCAACTACTGCCACATCAATTCATACGTAAATACCTGCGCCACTGTATAAAGACTTTCATAAATGAGACGAACATGACGACCGAGCAAAACAAACACCAGCAAAAAATGACAAAACGCAAAGAAGTAATGGATGCGAAGATAGCCAAAGCCACTGAAGAGCGTGGCGTATTAATATTAATGAAAGGTAATGGCAAGGGTAAGTCTAGTTCTGCATTTGGAACTATGGCTCGAGCACTCGGGCATCAACAAAAAGCTGGCGTCATTCAATTTATTAAAGGTAGAAAGCACACCGGCGAATTTCTGTTTTTTAAAGACCACCCTCAAATTGATTTTAACGTGATGGGGCATGGATTTACCTGGGAAACCCAAGATAAGCAACAAGACATTGAAGCAGCTAAAAAAGCATGGGTAAAGGCAAAGTCCATGTTAGAAGACCCATCCCTTAACATTTTGATATTTGATGAGCTTAGCTATATGTTCAAATACGGGTACCTTGATGTTGCTCCAGTAGTTGAAGCATTGCAGAACCGGCCTAAGCATCAAAATGTAATTATTACTGGCCGCACGATGGCAGTTGAATTACAAGAAATAGCAGACACCATCAGTATTGTACAAGATGAAAAGCACGCTTTCCGTCAAGGCGTAAAAGCACAAGCAGGAATTGAGTGGTAATAATGCAAACACAAGAAGCTTCCTGCCCTGCGCTATTTGTTGGCGCACCCGCATCAGGCGAAGGCAAAACAACCTTTACCGCAGCGCTTGCACGCTACCATCGAAACCAAGGCCGTCGCGTTACCGTATTTAAAACTGGCCCTGATTATCTTGATCCATTGATACTAGCCCAGGCCAGTGGCCGCCCGGCTATTCAGTTAGATATATGGATGGCAGGCGAAGAAGCCTGTAAAGAGCTTTTGTTTGAAGCCGCAAAAATATCTGACCTTATTTTGGTCGAGGGTGTTATGGGCTTATTCGATGGCAAGCCTAGCGGTGCCGACCACGCAGAGATATTCAATTTGCCAGTAGCTGTTCTCATAAAATCCGGGAAAATGGCACAGACATTTGGAGCCGTTGCTTTTGGGTTAGTGAACTACAGATCAGCGCTTAACATTTACGGAGTCATCGCAAATGGCGTAGCCAGCGTTCGCCATCGAGACTTAATTACCGGCAGTATGCCCTCTGATATTAAACTACTCGGATGCGTCCCAAAACAACCCGATGTTGCATTGCCTGAACGGCACCTAGGACTCGTAAACCCAAACGAAATTGATGATATCGAAGCCCGACTCGATGCACTTGCCAAAAGCCTTGAGGGAACGGAGTTAACCGAACTGCCACCTACAGTATCGTTCAGTAAAGCGCGACTCGCTGACGTACCTACATTACTTTCTGGTAAAGTCATTGGTGTTGCAAAAGATGAAGCCTTTAGTTTTATTTATGATGCAAATATTAAAACCCTACAGGCTATGGGAGCAACAATTGCTTACTTCTCCCCTATTCACGACCATTCAATTCCGCCTATTGATGCGATTTGGTTTCCTGGCGGCTATCCTGAACTCTACCTTGATCTACTGGCTAAAAACGCTTCGATGATTTCAGCAGTAAAAGCATTACAGGACACCAACACACCGATGCTCGCGGAATGCGGTGGTATGTTGTATTTACAAAAAACATTTACGGATATAAACGGCAACAAAACACCCATGGCAGGGATCTTTCCCGGCAACGGCTATATGCGGCCAAAAGGCGGATGTCATGGAATGCAAACAGCCCCTTTACCTGAAGGTGACCTTCGCGGCCACGCTCATCATAGGACTGCCAGCGATTGCGAACTAGAGCCAATTGCTCATGGTAAAAGAATCACGCACCCATCTCCTGGTGAACCTATATATCGCTACAAGAGCCTTACAGCATCTTATTTGCACCTGTATTTCTCTTCAAATATTCAAGCCATCGCTACACTATTTTCAAAACAGGAAGTTCAATAACAATGTTTGAATTATTATCATATCCTCTGCTGGCTACGGGATTAGGGTTAGGATTACTTCATGCCTTTGATGCTGACCATATTATGGCTGTATCTGCTCTGGCAAATGATGAAAAAAAAACCAAAGCAATCACACGCTATGCTTCGATGTGGGCCATAGGGCATGGAAGTGTATTGTTATTGATGGGGGGGGTAGCAATATTATTTGGCTTGGCATTCCCAGCAGCACTTTCCGAATGGGCTGAATATTTTGTTGGGGTTATGTTAATCGCCCTAGGCGCTTATTCGCTGCGCTCTCTCCTTAAACAGCGACTTCATATCAACATACATAGCCACGGCGACATCCACCACGCACACTATGTAGTGAAGGAATCTAGTCACCACGACCATCGCCCTATATTTGTCGGCGTCGCCCACGGTGCAGCGGGTAGCGCCCCTGCATTAGCTTTGTTGCCCGCGATCAATCACCAAAGTGCAGTATCAACATTACTCTACTTGGTCATATTCTCGTTCGGTGTCCTTACCAGTATGACTATATTTGGAACCCTATTAGCCTATGCTCAAAAGGGTATGGGCCGAATACACACTCATCTTGTTGATACATTTAGGGCCGCAATTTCAATCGCCACCATCTTTTTAGGGTTCTACTGGGTTGCAGGTTAATAACAAGAGTTACTAAAACGAATGAGAGAAGAAACGGCTGAAAAAATTGTAAAGCTACGTAGTGGTTATACAACAGGTTCCTGCGCTACAGCTACCGCCTATGCTGCGGCCTCTCTACTACTTACCCAAAAAAAACTAGCCCGCTGTTCTATAACATTGCCCAAAGGCAAACATGTAGAATTTGTTATTGAAAGCAACTGCATAGAAAATATCACCGTCGAAAGCAATACAACCGAAAACAGTCGCGCCACAGCAAGCACCATAAAAGATGCCGGTGATGATCCAGATGTAACCCATCAAGCAACTGTGTTTTCTACCGTAGAACTTACTTCCACTAAAGGCATCGAATTTTATGCTGGTGATGGTGTTGGTATGGTCACGAAACCAGGGCTTCCAATACCTGCCGGCCAACCCGCAATAAACCCAGTTCCACGAAAAATGATACAAGATCATCTCGCCCAATTAGCGGAACTGCATTCTTACAAAGGAGGGTTCAAGGTTTGGGTTGGCGTAATAAACGGGGTACATTTAGCGACAAAGACGATGAATGCCCGACTTGGTATAATCGGAGGGTTATCCATTCTGGGCACTACCGGCATCGTTAGGCCATTTTCCTGCTCCGCCTATATAGCATCAATTCAACAAGGCGTTGATGTAGCGCTTAGCAATAATGAGTCTCACTTGTTTGCATGCACGGGAAACAAAAGTGAAGACGCAGCTATCCGCCTATTCTCCACTGAATCTACCCCTCTTAAAGAAATAGCACTGATTGAAATGGGTGATTTCATTGGCGCAGTATTGAAACACATTAAAAAACTAAACACAGCGGATACAAGCAAAGTGCCTCTTCGTCGCTTAACTATTGTAGGTGGCTTTGGAAAACTCAGTAAATTTGCACAAGGGCATTTGGATCTTCATAGTAAATCATCCTCTATAGACTTGGATTTCTTAGCCAGCGTTGCCAGTGAGCTGGGTAGTCCGACGGATACCTGCGATAAGATGAAGCAAGCCAACACAAGCATCGAAGCATTATCGATAGCGGATGAAGTTTGTACAGGTTTGGCAGACAAGTTATGTCATCTAGGGGCTAAAAATGCTCAAAAATACTTACCTAATGACACTGACATCGATGTCATCGTTATTGACAAACAGTCTCAAGTTCTTGGGTCTTGGTCTAGCATAATTCACGGTATAACGTGAAGTGACGACATCAGGAGCGAGTACTATGCAAAGTAACACACCGACTAACGTGTTACTCCTTGGCGGCATATCGGAGGCCAAAAAGCTAGCACAAAAGCTCCATGATAACGGCGTTTCGCTTGTTTATAGTATACAGGGCAGTGTCCGAGGGTTTAATGCAGACTATGAAGTTACTTCCGGTGGATTTTCTCAATACTGCAATAATGAGGCTTCGAAAAATAGCAGCGTATCTGGGTTAAAGGTTTTCCTAGGAAAAAACAACATCACGCTGATAGTAGACGTAACCCACCCGTACGCCAACGCCATGAGTGTAAATGCACAAGAATCAGCAAAACACATCAACATTCCCTATCTACAGTATACAAGGCCCTCTTGGAATATAGAAAAGCTAGCGGCTCCTCCTTGGCCCTTACAGGTACAAGAGTTAGCATCATACGAAGAAATCTTATCTAAAACACATACTTTTAAGCGCCTCTTTTGGGCTGTTGGGTACAATTCACTCATCAAGCTTGAGCATCATCACCCATCACATCAGCAATGGATCTTTAGAGCCGCTAAAAAACCTTCTGTTGAATACTTAGAAGGGCCTGAGGGAGGTGTTACACGCCTGGATTTCATCCAGCAAATTGGTCCGTTTACCCTTCAAGATGAAACCGAACTCTTTCAACAGAAACACATTGATGCACTTATTTGTAAAAATAGTGGCGGTAATTTCAATGAAGCCAAGTTAAAAGCCGCCTCAGCTCTTGATATTCCTGTTTTTCTACTAAAACGGCCGAATAAAATTGCAGCAAACCGTCAATATTCTTCGATTGAAACGCTGTTCAATGCGATAATCGCCCGCATATAAACCTGCTAACCACAAAGGCACCCATCGATGACTGAAAAAACCAACAAACCCGCAATTCTAGTGGTAGGCCACGGATCTCGAGACGTAGACGGTGTGGGTGAATTCATGAAGCTCGCAGAGCATTTCACCCAGCAACACCCTGATCGATTATGTACTACGGGTTTTTTGGAATTTGCTCGACCAGTCATCGCTGATGGTGTTGAAAAGCTTGTAAAGCTAGGTGCCAAAGAGATCGTTGCTGTCCCAGGCATGCTAATGGCCGCAGGTCACGCTAAGAATGACATTCCTAGTGAGCTAAACACGATCATGCAGGAGTACGATGACCTAAACATCGTTTATGGTACGGAGTTAGGCGTAGATCCTAAAATGATTAAAGCTGCCTCTGAGCGTATCAAGGAGTGCGAATCACAATTTAGCGATACTTATGACCGTAAGGATACCTTACTCGTTGTTGTTGGCCGTGGAGCATCTGACCCTGATGCCAATTCCAATATCACCAAAATTACTCGTATGCTTGAAGAAGGCATGGGTTTTGGTTGGGCAATGACAGCTTTCAGTGGCGTTACTACACCATTAGTACCGGAAGCACTAGAGCGTGCCCACGGCCTAGGATTCAAACAGGTTATTGTCTTCCCCTACTTCCTATTCACTGGCCGCTTAGTGAAAAAGATTTATCAATGGGCAGACGAATATCAAGAAAAACACACTGACGTCAAAGTGGTTAAAGCACCCTATTTAAATGACCACCCGCTGGTCATGGAAACCTTCGATGACAAGCTAAATAATGCAGACGAAGGCACTGGCAACATGAACTGTCAGCTCTGTCAGTATCGTGTACAGATATTGGGTAATGAACAAAAGGTTGGCTTACCTCAAGAGGGCCATCACCACCACGTGAGAGGATCTGGAACCGACGCAGACCATGACCATGGTGATCACGGTCACACACATGACCACTGAAACATGCGCTGAAAAGGGTCAACAATCTTATATAAAAGACCCTCATGCCATAGAGCAAGAATCCTTTAACCGGATTCGCGCGTTATCAAATCTAACCTCGTTTGATAGCGATCAGTCGCAAATTGCTATGCGTTTGATTCATACCTGTGGTGACCCTGGGATATCCGATGCTATACGTATAAGCGAACAAGCCGTTACATCAGGCTTAAAAGCTATCGTAAATAACGCACCGATTTTGTGTGACGTTGAAATGGTGAAGCACGGATTAACCAAACGGATGATTAAGCAAGATGTCCATTGTTATCTCAATGACGACCGCGTACCTGAACTAGCAAAGCAACAAGGTGAAACACGCACCATGGCAGCTTTACGCTACTGGGAGCCTCACTTAGAAGGCTCCGTTGTACTTATCGGTAATGCTCCCACAGCACTATTCCGATTAATGGAAATGATTCAAGCAGGATCTCCCCAACCCGCACTAATTATTGGTGTCCCCGTTGGTTTTGTAGGTGCCGCTGAGTCCAAAAATGCGTTAATTGCATTTGGCGATAAACATTCAATTCCCTATATCACCGTAGCGGGTTTTGTAGGTGGAAGTGCAATGACCGCTGCGGCATTTAACGCGCTACTTCGATTAAGTAACAATATCCGATTTTAATTTATGACCAATTCCATTACAGCACTGGATATTGTAAGCATGGGAGTGGGAGACGTTTCTTCTCTACCCTCAAGCGCAATACAAGCATTGAGTTCGGCTGATTCGATTATCGGTGCAGAGCATCACTTCGTATCCTTAGAGGGTATAGAAGTCACGGGCACACAAATCCACTACGCCTCCCCCTTCAGCCATGTAAAACAGCAACTACTATCCTTAAGTGGGAGAGTTGTTATTTTAGCATCAGGTGACAGTCTTTTTTTTGGTATTGGTCAATGGGTAAATACATATTTCTCAGACCTTGAACCAACGTTTCATGTCAATGTTTCGAGTATTCAAGCCGCTTGCCATCTTATTTCAAAACCTTGGCAATCCCTTGAATTGTTGACAGCTCACGGGCGACCTTTGACTAACGTTCGAAGTGCATTACAAAACAACCGGTTATACGGATTACTTACCGATAAAAACAGTCAACCACATGATGTTGCAACAATACTTCGGCAAGCGGGCTTCGGTAATTCAACACTTTGGATATGTGAAGCGATCGGGTCACCTCAGCAACGGATAACGGAATGTGCTGTCACAGAGATCCTTGATGACGAGAAACCATCGTCCCTGCCTAACAATCATTTGCCAGAAAAATACCACCCTCTTCACGTCACAATATTTGAAACCTCAGGTAAAGGAAATATTCTGCCAGAGTTTCCAGGTATAGCAGACGCATTATTTTCCACTGACGGTGAGAAAAAAGGATCCGGACTTTTAACGAAAAAAGAAGTTCGCATCAATATATTGAGTTTGTTACAACCAACCGCTGGAGATATTGGTTGGGATATCGGTGCAGGTTGCGGCGGAGTATCTGTAGAATGGGCGCGTTGGAACAAAGAGGGTAAAGTGTATGGCATTGAATATCACCCCGAACGTTTACACCACATTAAGGAAAACCAACGTCGTTTCGGTGTCGCCAACAACCTCAATATCATTGAAGGACGAGCTCCTCAAGCTCTAGATCATTTGCCTAATCCACAAAAAATATTTATCGGCGGCAGTGGCGGTGAATTAACCTCGATATTAACCCTATGTTGGGAAAGGCTAAGCACTAACGGTAAACTTGTTGTTGCCTGCGTCACCGAGAACAACAAATCAAGCGCACTTAATTTTGCTCAAAATTTAACGATTAATACAAATACTGACTCCCAAGAGGCCGTCACTGAAATAGTCCAGGTATCCGTATCAAAAGGCGACACACTTGCAAACCAATTGGTTCTCCGACCCCAGCTTCCGGTTTTACTCATATCTATTACCAAGATTAGGCAAAAACATTGAGCACATGTAACGCTACATTTTACGGCGTGGGCGTAGGCCCTGGCGACCCAGAACTCATTACACTAAAAGCTGCACGTATCATTAAAAGTGCCGATGTTGTTGCGTATATCACCAATACAAAGGGCGGCTCTGTAGCAAGAAATATTGCCTCCAATGTACTAGCGGAAGCTCACTCTGCACAAACTACGTTACCTATCGAAATATCTATGTCTATAGGGCGGGCCGACATCAACACCGCATATGACAAAGCGGCTAGTCTAATAATTGCATCCATGCAGAAAGGGAAAAGCGTTGCCTTTTTGTGCGAAGGTGATCCACTGTTTTTTGGTTCATTTATTTATCTAATGGATAGAATATCCGAATACCAGAACTGCCAAATAATCCCTGGAATAACATCCGTTAATGCCGCAAGCGCCCAGCTTGCAACGCCGCTAACGATATTATCAGAAGACATGGCAATTATCTCATCTCGCTCAACGGATAAAAAAATAGCAGATACGTTAAAAGCTTACGATACCGTAGCGATTTTAAAAGCAGGCCCTCAGCTACCACGATTAGCGGTATTGTTACAAACAGTGGGCCGTGCTGATGAAACTCAGTACATTGAATATGCGACACATGAAAGTGAAAAAATCATCAGGGATTTATCGTTAATAACAGATAAGAAAGGGCCCTATTTTTCTCTATTATTAATCACTCGTAAAGAGAGAGAATATCGTTGTGACTAACCCTCCATCCAATTCTCCATCTATCGATCAAACTGCCGTGATCATCTCATTGACGGATGAAGGCAAAGCCCTTGCCGAAAGAATTGTGTTATTACATTCGTCGGCGGATACGACCTGCCAACACTACTTACATCATCACAAACCTAAGCCTTTTGCGGAAACAGTCGTTAAACTGTTTAATGATGGCCATCGACTTATATTTATATGTTCAACGGGTATTGTGATGAGAACGCTCGCACCACACTTAGCTGATAAATATAAAGACCCTGCAATACTAGTGTTAGACCAACAAGGAGAACATGTAATCCCCTTGCTCTCTGGTCACGAGGGTGGCGCCAATGAATGGGCAAGATCCCTTGCTAACGCCTTAGGTGCAATGGCAGTTATTACTAGCGCAGAAAAGTACACCCTCCCGGTATACACCCTTGGCATTGGGTGTGATCGAGGTTGTCCAATAGAAGACATTGAGTCACTAGTTGAGCGTGCATTGGGCCAATTAAAGCTGAAATACACTGATGTAGATAAATCATCCATCCAATGCATTGCAAGCATTAACCTTAAAGCAGATGAAGTTGGTCTTTTGGAATTTTGTAAAAAAGCGTCAATCAACCTAGATGTATTCACTGCAAAAACGCTCCGCACTGTTGAAGACCAGCTGAGCTACAAGTCCGACATAGTGTTCAAAGAAGTGGGGTGTTATGGCGTAGCCGAAGCTGCCGCCCTACTTTCTGCGTCAGCCGTCACGGGTAATCATGCTGAAATAGTGCTCCCCAAATTAAAATCAAAACGCGCTACCTGCTCCGTAGCTCGAAGTTATACGTCCAGCAATGATCGCTAATCCATGCCCCATAAGCACAAAGCAATACGCGTTACGTTATAGAACCAAACACAAGCAAACTGTCAACACCTAGAGGTATTAACTTGAGTAAATTATATGTCATCGGCACCGGACCAGGTGACTTAAACTGGTTAACACCAGCAGCTAAAGAAGCAATCAACCAATCAACAGATTTAGTTGCCTACGGACTTTACCTCAAGCTCTTGGGAGAACTCACCGAAGGTAAAGTATGTCACGAACAGGACCTTGGTGAAGAAATTCAGCGGGCTGAAAACGCGCTTAATCTAGCGTCATCAGGTAAAACTACAAGCCTGATTTCAAGCGGTGATATTGGTATCTTCGCAATGGCGACATTAGTATTTGAACTTCTTGACACGAAATCTAAACCTGAATGGCATGATGTGGATATCCAGGTATTACCAGGTATTTCAGCCATGCAAGCGGCAGCCAGTCGTGTGGGCGCGCCACTTGGTCATGACTTCTGTGCAATCTCCTTATCCGATTTATTAACGCCTTGGGAAACAATTGAAAAAAGAATCACTTGCGCTGCAGAGGGTGATTTTGTTATTTCGTTCTATAATCCTGTATCCAAAAAACGAGATTGGCAACTACAAAAGGCGAAAGATATTTTACTCACTAGCCGACCAGGAACCACACCGGTGATCCTCGGTAGAAACCTAACCCGAGAAACCGAAGCGATAACCATCACAACACTAGAAGCCCTCGACCCGACACAGGTTGATATGCTGACATTAGTGATGATTGGCAATAGTGAAAGTAAAGTTATTGAATCTACACCATCGAATGGTGAAACAAGGCAGTGGGTGTACACTCCTCGCGGCTATAGTAAAAAACTTATATAGAAGAAGACCCTGACATGAAAGTATACTTTATCGGCGCAGGCCCCGGCGACCCAGATCTTATTACGGTAAAAGCCAAACGACTAATAGAGCAAAGTCAGGTGATTCTCTACGCAGGATCACTGGTCCCAGAAGAAATATTATCCGGTGCACGAAAAGATGCCCTTATCTTAGATACGGCATCCATGGCTTTGCCAGAAATAATTGAAGAAATGACAAAGGCCAAAGAAAAAGACCTTGATGTTGCCCGTGTTCATTCGGGGGACCCTTCTATTTATGGTGCAATTGGTGAACAAATTCGCCAATTAGATAGCCTAAACATTGAATACGAAGTCATTCCTGGTGTAACAGCTACTAGCGCTTCAGCCGCATGGCTAAATACAGAGCTAACCCTTTCCGGCGTCTCGCAAACAGTGATTATGACGCGATATGCTGGTAAAACCCCCATGCCGGAACGGGAAAGCCTTAAAGAACTTGCCTCTCACGGTGCTACATTGGTGATTCATTTAGGTGTCACTCGAATTCACAAAATCGTAGAAGATCTTATCCCGTTTTACGGTGAGCAGTGCCCCGTTGCAGTATGTTATCGCACAAGCTGGCCTGATGCCGATAAAGTTGAAGGGACCTTAAGCAATATAGTTGATCTAGTTCGTGAAAAAAAGTTTACCCGCACATCACTTATTATTGTAGGACACGTCCTTCAGCCTGAATCATTCAATGACTCCTGGTTATACAATGAAGACAAAGCACACGTATATCGCCCAAAAGTAAAACCAGAAACACCAAGAACAGTTAAACGCCCAAATAGAACTGTCTAAAAAGACAAGCATGCGAGAATTCATATGAGTACAACAAATATCAATCTCAACAAAATCCCAGCCACAATCGTTACGGGTTTTTTAGGTAGCGGTAAGACAACCCTTCTCTCTAACATTCTTAAAAATGCAAACGGCAAACGTATCGCTGTCATAGTCAATGAATTCGGGGAACTTGATATTGACGCTGACCTATTACGAAGCTGCCCTCTTGACTGTGACGATGAAGAAACAAATGAGGGCAAACAAATTGACAGTGGCGTGTACGAACTGGCCAACGGTTGTATTTGTTGCACTGTAGAAGAAGAGTTTTTGCCGGTAATGAAAACCCTTGTCGAACGAAAAGATGAGATTGATTACATTCTTATCGAGACCAGTGGCTTAGCGCTACCTAAACCATTGGTACAAGCGTTTAACTGGCCTGAAATAAAGGCACACTGCACTGTTGATTCGGTTATCACCGTAATTGATGGCCCAGCAGTAGCAGATGGCCGATTTGCCAACAACCCAGAGCAAATTGCAGCCCTGCGACTAGCAGACGAAAACTTAGATCACGACCCATCCCTTGAAGAACTATTGGCAGATCAACTTAGCGCCGCTGATCTTGTTGTGATTTCTAAAGCAGATTTACTTGACGACGATAAAAAGGCTATCGTCAGCGATGTTGTCAATGCTCGTGTTACCGACAAAGTTAAAACATTGATGATTGAAAACGGAGAGATCGCCAGTGAGTTAATTATGGGGCTAGAAAAGGCCTCTGAAGATGTGATTAATCACGTTCACAACCACCATGATGATCATCATTCTCACGGGGAACACCACAAACATGCTCATGATGATTTTGACTCATTTGTTGTCAAGTTAGGTGAAGTTGACAACGCAAAATTACTGAGCGCATTAAATGTACTGATGAAGGAGCTTCCTATATATCGCGCCAAGGGATTTGCTGCAATCCCAGGAAAACCGATGAGAAAAGTAATTCAAGGCGTAGGCTCCCGAGTAGATCAATATTTTGATCGCTTATGGCAAGAAGATGAAGCTAGAGCAACTAACATTGTTATTATCGGAAAAGACCTCGATGAAAGCTATGTGTCTGCAAAACTAGCGGAAGCGGAAGTATAAAGAATGCATTTACTCGCGGCTAAGCCAGGTGGTTTTTGTGATGAAGAAGGGATTATAGATCTGCAACAAACCCCAGCAGATGTCATAATCCTTTCTGCTCAAGATACACTGATCAACATTCTGGCTAACACCGCGAAGCTCTATTTTGAAAATACTTCTGCACCAAACGATCAAGCGGAATTTACGTTACGTCTAGCAAATATTCTGCACCTTACCAAACCGGCAGCATTTGACCTCTATTTTGAATCAGTGCTAAAGCACGCAAAACTCATTATCGTATCATTACTTGGTGGCGAAAATTACTGGCCATATGGTATAGAACAACTTCGACTTCTCGCAGAACAAAAACAATGTGACATAATTTTTGTTCCTGGGGATGATACTGCTGACCCTCAGCTTATGAGTTACTCTACGTTCGGCCAATGCCGAGACGCAGAGCACAATGCCTTAAAAACCCAAGATATATGGCGCTACCTTCGAGAAGCAGGTTCCAAAAATATCACCCATTTCTTCCGGTTCATACACTACCATTGGTTTGATAAGGACAAGAAATTCGAAAAAAACTTCGATTCGCCAGAAGCGATTCCAAATATACTTTTACTCGACACTGTAAATGGTGAGATATCGTTGGCTCAGTGGAAAACCAGATATAGTGCACAATCCACCGAAAACACCGTCGCCCTCATTTTCTACAAAAGTCATTTACAGAGTGGAAATACCGCTGCCTTCGAAGAATTTTCTGCACTACTCTATAAGGCAGGCCTAACGCCACTAACCATTGTCGTAAACAGTCTAAAGGACACTGAGACACTCGATAAAGTGTCAATCATTCTGGAACAAGCTAACGCTCAACTGGTTATCAATACAACGGGGTTTTCTGTTCGTTCCCAAGAAAATGCATCGTTAAGCTCTCTTCCTACACTTGATACAGCACCTTATCACGGCGACCTTCCAATTATTCAAGCCATAACATCAAGTTCTTCCAAAGAAGATTGGTTGGAATATAGCCAAGGCCTCAGAGCAAGAGATATGGCGATGAATGTTGCGCTACCTGAGCTCGATGGGCGCATTATTAGTCGAGCTATAACATTCAAAGAAACGCGTGAACATTCAGATTTGTGCCAAGTGGATCAAATCATTTATCAGCTTCACACTGAGCGAGCAGAATTTGTTGCTCTTCTCGCCAAGGGGTGGACTGCACTTCGCAACAAACAACCTTCTGAAAAACGTATTGCGTTACTTCTTGCCAATTACCCTACAAAAGAGGGGCGCATTGGTAATGGCGTCGGTTTAGACACGCCAGTATCGGTCATCACTATTCTGCATGCTTTGGCGCAACAGGGGTACTCTGTAGAGTCTATCCCAGAAAATGGGGATAAGCTTATTGGTGCACTTTTAGAAAGTGTAACGAATGACTTAGACACCCTAAGCCTGAGAAAATGTAACCAGAGCATTTCAGTTGAAGACTACTTGGATTTTTTTCATACCCTTCCGATAGAAAATCAAACATCGGTTATTGATCGATGGGGAGAGCCGCAACAATCACCAAAATACCGCGCTGGTAGATTAATGATTTCAGGCATTCGGCTTGGTAATGTGTTTGTCGGTATTCAGCCAGCCAGAGGTTATAATGTTGATGCCGTCGCGTCCTACCATGACCCTGATTTGGTTCCTCCTCATGACTACTTGGCATTTTATTATTGGTTACGAAAACAATTCAATGTAGACGCTGTTGCTCACATTGGAAAACACGGAAACCTCGAGTGGCTTCCAGGCAAAGGGGTCGCCTTAAGCAATACATGCTGGCCAGACGCTATCTTTGGTCCTTTGCCACACTTGTACCCTTTCATCGTGAACGATCCCGGTGAAGGCGCTCAGGCAAAGCGACGCATTCAGGCTGTCATCATTGATCATTTGATGCCGCCAATGGCAAGAGCCGAAACGTATGGCGACTTAGCAGCTTTAGAAAACTTGGTAGACGAGTACTACCAAGCGCTTGGACTTGACCCTTTACGAGAAGCTTTTTTACGAAATGAAATACTCTCTTTACTCGGTTCTAGTGATATTGCAAAAGAACTTCCCTCATACCAACCCCAAAAAAACAAGAAACTGGATACAGGAAACTCTACAGTAGGCAATTCAAGAGTAGAGAACTCAAAAATAGATCTTAATCCATCTGAAAGCAATATCTCGGAAATATTACTTGAGGAATTAGATACCTACCTTTGTGAATTAAAAGAAGCTCAAATCAGAAATGGCCTCCATCGATTTGGTCAGCTCCCCATCAATCAAGAGTGGTCTGAAACGTTGGTTTCTTTATTGCGCCTGCCTCGAGGTATGGAACAAAGAGATACAGGATTACTTCATGCAATTTCAGAAGACTTAAATCTCAAAAATATCTCTACCAAGAATAACAACAAAAAAGAAACGTTTAACCCTTTATTGTTAGACCCGTCTTCTCCATGGGTTGGTGAGAAACCGGACTTGCTGCTAAATTTACCGCTGTTATCAGACATTAGTTGGCGTACCGAAGCAGACACCAGAGAAAGACTCGAAAGCCTTTCATTACTGTTTGTTGAACGTTACCTCCATCATAATAAATCATTGCGCAATCCCATTGAGCAACTGAATGCGATTGGTCTTCCCAAAACACAGGCGTTATTTAAATCTGTATTAGACTCTCTACTACCCGCATTTGAAGCCTGCGGTCCGAATGAAATTAACGGTATTCTCGATGGGTTCTCAGGAAAGTTCATACAACCTGGCCCAAGTGGAGCGCCAACTCGTGGTCGTCTTGATACATTACCTACTGGACGCAATTTTTATTCTATAGACAATCGATCAATTCCAACTCCAGCAGCATGGGAACTGGGAAAGAAATCAGCGTTAAAATTAATTGAACGCCATCTACAAGAACATGGCGAATACCCAGCGCAATTAGGCATGTCTGTTTGGGGAACGTCGACCATGCGAACGGGTGGAGATGATATCGCCCAAGCAATGGCTTTGATGGGTGTAAAACCGATCCGATCCCCCGGTTCAAACCGTGTCGTAGATTTTGAAGTAATCCCTAGTTTTCTAATGAGCCACCCAAGAGTCGACGTGACGTTACGGATCTCTGGCTTTTTCCGAGATGCATTCCCTCAAGTTATCAATTTATTTGATGCTGCTGTTAATGCATTGTATGAACATCAAGAACCTGGACAAAACACAGCCAACAACAACCCCATTAAGGATTCAATTGACAACCAAATCAATGCGCTTTTAAACGATGGTGTTGAAAAAAATGCTGCAATCGCTCAAGCAAAGTGGCGTGTTTTTGGATCAAAACCAGGCTCTTATGGCGCCGGATTACAAGGACTCATAGACGAACGTTTGTGGGATACTAAAGACGACCTTGCCCAAGCGTACATCAACTGGGGTGGTTACGCGTATAGCCAAGTAGACAAAGGCAAAGCTGCATTCCAGGCCTTTGCAAACCGATTGTCTGAAATTGATGTCATCATTCAAAATCAAGACAATAGAGAACATGACTTACTGGATTCAGATGATTATTACCAATTCCAAGGTGGTATGGCTAATGCCGTTAACGTGCTGTCAACTAACATGCCAGCGGTATATCACGGTGATCACTCCAACCCAGCCAACCCCGCCATCAAAACCCTAAAAGAAGAACTCAATAAAGTCATTCGTTCTCGTGCTTTGAACCCTAAGTGGATTACTGCCATGCAAAAGCATGGTTATAAAGGCGCATTTGAAATGGCTGCAACTGTCGATTACTTATTTGCCTATGATGCTACTACAGACCTTATTGATGATTACCAATACCAGTCGATAACGGAACAGTATTTATTGGATAACAAAAATCGAGACTTCCTAGAATCAGCTAATCCAAACGCTATGAAAGAGATGGCAGAAAGATTATATGAGGCAATTAAGCGCGGAATGTGGGCTGAACCAGGGGATTCAAAACAAGCGTTAGAAGATATGATTATCGATATTGAAAATACGATCGAAGAAAAACAATAGTATTTGTGAGCTATCTGCTTCCATGGGCCCTTGCCGACGACAACTTTCCAATGAGCGACGCTAGAGCATCTGGGTGGTGTGGTTAAAAGTGGTAATAAGTGAGTCGCTCTACAGCCCCACGTATTACCACTGCCCTGTGTGTATTTTCTCTACTTGTTATTAAATTTCTCTAATTGCTCTGGCGTAGCTTCCTTTTGATGTTTTGTCTTCCATTCAGAATAAGGCATTCCGTACACTAACTCTCGAGCATCCTCATACTCAAACGTCACCCCTTCTTCTTCAGCCGCAGCAACATACCATTTAGATAAACAGTTACGACAAAACCCGGCTAGATTCATTAACTCAATATTCTGAACATCTTTGCGCTCATCAAGGTGCGCAAGCAAACGGCGAAAGACCTTAGCTTCAATTGCTTCTTCTTTGGAAATACGTTCATTATTTGTCATCATTCATAGCCTATTATGTTGACGTAGATGTTCTCATCGTCACGAATTCTTCAGCTGCAGTAGGATGTATTCCTATTGTGCTGTCAAATTGTGCTTTTGTTGCGCCACACTTTAAAGCGATTGCAAGCCCTTGAATAATCTCTCCCGCATCTGACCCAACCATATGAGCACC
>CAJXZM010000085.1 GCA_913063125.1 uncultured Gammaproteobacteria bacterium
CCACAGAGATGATGTTTACATGTTTGAATTCGAATGGGACAAAGGGATATTTGGTGCATGTCATGCTGTCGACATCCCCTTTGTTTTTGGCGCGACACAAGGTGGCTTCGGTCAAATACTGACCGGGGGCAGTGATCAAGCCGCAGAGCTTAGTTCCACGGTTCAGTCTTCCTGGATAGCCTTCGCTCGCTCTGGCAACCCTGGCACGGATAGAGTAGGACAATGGCCTAGATACAGTGTCAACAGTCGCAAAGTGATGTGTTTTGATGTTAACACTCGCATTGTTGATGACCCTCAAGGCAATACACGGGGACACTGGGACGGTATCCTCTAATACATTCACATGGAATTTTTTAATGGCCATAACCACACACATAACAACATTAGAAACATTGCTACAGCAATGGCGACCAAGCTTTGGGCGGGACTATATAGCGTACCGTAATCATGTTTACCGGATCATCAATCACTGCATTGTTTATGCTGAGAAAAACGATATACCCCTTAGCCAAGAAACCCTTGAAATCATTGCAATCGCAGCAGCTTTTCACGACATCGGTATTTGGTTAGACAATACCTTTGACTATCTACAACCTTCTGTGCAACACGCAAACAACTACCTTGTACAGGAAGGCAAAGGTGATTGGGTAGAAGTCGTAACTAGTATGATCAATGAACATCACAAAATTACGTCATTCAGCTCAGACAAACGTAACCTGGCAGAAATGTTCAGGCAAGCCGATTGGGTTGATGTTTCTATGGGAATATTACGCTTTCAAATCCCCTGGTCAAACATCTGCGAAATTCGAAAAGTATTTCCGTATAAAGGGTTTCATAAAAAATTAATTCAATTAACGTTAGCTCATTCACTCAAATCGCCGCTAAACATCTTACCTATGTTTAAGTGGTAAAGGGTTAAAACACCTAGATTTAGCGGGTCATCCAATACGGCCCGCTAAATCTCTTGTCGCCAACAAAGATTAAGTCATTACAACGCCCTTACACTCACCACACCTTCAATCTCTTTAATAGCAGCCAGTAACGCATCTGTTGGCTCAACATCAATATCCAGCAAATTATAAGCAATATCTTGGCGACTCTTATTTAACATATCAATAACGTTAATTTCCCTATCTGAGAACTCCGCCAATACATTACCCAGCATTTTGGGGATATTTCGATTAGTAATAGCGATACGATAACCTTCTGTTCGCTCTAGATACACATTTGGAAAGTTCACTGAATTGCGAACATTGCCATTTTCAATGAAGTCCACCAATTGATTAGCCACCATAATAGCGCAGTTCTCTTCGGCTTCATCTGTACTAGCGCCAATGTGGGGCATCAATAAAACATCCGCTCGCCCAATCAATGCAGGTTCCGGGAAATCTGTTGCATACCGTCGTAACAACCCTTTATCCAAAGCAGTAACCACAGCGTCAGTATCAACAATTTCAGGACGTGCAAAGTTCAGCAAACAAGCACCTTGCTTAAATGACCCAACCATCTCAGAGTTGATCAGGTTACGCGTCGCATCCAACACGGGCAAATGCAATGTTACATAATCTGACTTTGACAATAAACTTTGTAAATTTTCAATGCGCTCAACTTCAGACGGCAAGCGCCATGCAGCTTCAACAGACAACGCAGGGTCATAACCAATCACATTCATCCCCAAGCGCAATGCAGTTTTCGCCACCATGGAACCAATGGCCCCCAAACCAACAACTCCCAATGTTTTTCCAGCAATTTCAGAACCCTTAAATTGCTTTTTTTCTTTCTCTAATAGTTTGTGCATTTCTTGCACGTCATCCATTTCACCCAGCCCCTGGACATACTGAATACCTTCAGAAATACCACGAGAGCACAACAACAACGAACAAACAATCAACTCTTTCACTGCGTTAGCATTGGCTCCCGGTGCATTAAACACAGTAATTCCCTGCTCCGTGCAATATTCTAGAGGGATATTATTGACTCCAGCCCCTGCACGGCCAATTGCCTTTGTCGTTTTTGGGATCAACTCTGGTGTCAATTTTTGGCTTCGTAGCATGATCGCATTCGGCGAACCTATTTCGCTGGCGACTTCATATTTTTCACGGCAAAAACGTTCCAAGCCTTTTACGGAGATTTGATTAAAGGTCAGTATTTTATGCATTGATTTTTTTATCCCTGTTATTGCACAAGTTTACGGTAGACATCACACATACCTAGCGATAAGTGATGTCTGGGAAGTTTCATTGAATAGTTACAGTAAAAGCACTATGTTTCGGTTGTAACACATCTATCTTCGACATGAAATGACATAATTAAAATGACATAAGACAGGGAGCTTTGTTTTCGGTAAAATACCTGTCCATTATTTACAAGTTATTCAACAAACGAGAATCATTGATGGGAAAGCAACACTTTCAACCAGGCCAACGCTGGGCCAACACAGCAGAACCCGAACTAGGGGCAGGTATAATCACCCAGGTAGAAGGTCGTACCATCACCTTGTTTTTCCCCAATGCAGAGGATTCTCGGACATATTCTGCCGCCAGTGCTCCGCTAAGCCGCGTTGAGTTCAGAATCAATGATGTTGTAGAGAATAATGAAGGGCAAGCGTTTACCGTCGAAGAAATCAACACCATTGATGGCTTGCTTATCTATAGCGTAATAGATGAGTCAGGCGAACATAAAGACATTGTAGAAACCCAGATTCATGGTAGCAGCGCACATTCTGGCCCGGTTGAACGGCTTTTGATGGGGCAAACCGATAAATATCGTGCATTTTCCCTTCGCTATGAAACGTGGCAAAAGCAAAACCACTATGGCCAGTCCCCGATAGCAGGTTTATCCGGTCCACGGGTTGATTTAATTCCCCATCAGTTTCATATCGCCAATGAAGTTGCACAACGAGTAATCCCTCGCGTCATGCTAGCGGATGAGGTTGGTCTTGGTAAAACCATAGAAGCAGGCCTCATCATGCACCGCCTAATCCTACAAGGCCGGATAAAGCGTGTACTAATTTTGGTTCCATCCCCACTTATCCATCAGTGGTTAGTAGAAATGATGCGTCGGTTTAATCTGAATTTCCGTATCCTTGATGACAATCAATGTGAGGCAATTTGTAGCAGCCAGATGACGGACAACCCATTTACTAGCGAGCAACTAGTGCTTTGTAGTCGCAGCTTCTTGATGAACGCCCCAAAGTGGCAACAAAAAGCTCTCGAAGCCGAGTGGGACATGTTAGTTGTAGACGAGGCCCACCACCTTGCCTGGGAAGAAGGCAACCCTAGTCCTGGCTACGACATGGTTGATCAGTTTTCTCAACTTGCCAAAGGCTTATTACTGCTCACAGCAACCCCAGAAAAAGAAGGCCATCAAAGCCATTTTGCACAACTTCGATTACTCGACCACCACCGTTATCACGATCTCCAACATTTTATTGAACAACAAAAATCGTTTGAGCCTATCGCCAACATTGCTGAACGACTAATGGATCATGAAACGCTGAGCAATGCAGAAATCACACAATTGTCCGAACTATTAAAAGACAGCTCAAGCAAAGCATTGATCGCCTCCGCTCGCGACGAAGATGATAACCACCAGGAAGCAAAAATAACGCTAGCAAAACGCTTGCTAGATCAGCAGGGTACAGGACGAGTATTATTTAGAAATACTCGTGACAGCATTGCGAATTTCCCTAAACGCCAATTGCACTCCTACCCTCTTCCCTTGCCCGAAATATACGCAGACCTCCAAAGCCCCTCAGAAAAGCTTACAACTAGCCTCTACCCTGAGCACGACTTTGATGACGAAACCTGGATTGAAGAAGACCCTCGTGTTGAATGGCTTATCAATACGCTGAAAAAGAATAAACAAAAAAAGCATTTAATCATCTGCCATCACCAAGCAACAGCTTGCGCGCTAGAGAAGTTCTTGTCGCTAAAAGGCGCTATATTATGTGCAGCATTTCACGAAAACCTTTCCATTATTGAACGTGATCGTGCTGCTGCTTGGTTTGCAGATTTAGAAGGTGGTGCACAAGCATTAGTTTGTTCGGAGATTGGCAGTGAAGGTCGAAACTTCCAATTCTGTAGCGAACTTGTGTTGTTTGACTTACCCGTTCCCGTTGACTTACTTGAACAACGTATCGGGCGACTGGATAGAATTGGACAAAGGAATGATATCCAAATTCACGCACCTTATTTTAAAGATAGCGCACAAGAAAAATTACATGATTGGTACCACCAAAGCATTAACGCCTTTGAACACACCAATGCAGCCAGCAGTGTTATATTCAGCCACCATTATGAGGAGTTCAAATCAGTATGTTATGCGGAACTCTCTGCATTTGACTTGTTCATCGAAAGCACCCGTACTGCTACAGACATACTACAAGAACAATTCAAGCATGGCCGCAATCGACTATTAGAGCTTCAATCTCGTGGCGACAAACACATTGAGCCTATATTAGAAGAGATCCGAACCGAAGATGCTTCAGATGAGCTAGAGCTCTATTTAGAACGCGTATTTAATCAATTTGGCATCGAAAGTGAAGATCTATGCAGCACGACCGTTCACATTCGCCCTGGTACCGAATTAGAAAACGACCATTTCCCATTTATTTCCGGTGACGGCATTAGTGCAACCTACCATCGTAGTACCGCACTATCTCGCGAAGACTGTCATTTCTTGACATGGGATCACCCTATGGTAAGAGATGCCATCGACATGATTGTCAGCGGTGAAAAAGGCAAGGCAAGTGTATGTTTACTTAAAAACAAACAAATCAAAGAAGGCAGTTTATTAGTAGAAGCGCTCTTTGTTATTCATTGCTCAGCCCCACCACACTTACAACTGGGCCGCTTTATGCCGGCAACACCCGTCAGAATATTACTTGATACTGAGGGGCGCGATCTGTCCCAAGCCGCGTCAAGTGCCGTTCTCGACAAGCAGTTAAAAAATGCCCGAGGAGAACTCGTCGCTGCAATTATCAAAGAATATCGTAAAGACGTTGATAGACTCGTTAAAGCAGGCAACACCATTGCACAAAAGCAATTTGAAACAACAAAGTCGGATGCCATTGCCGCTTACTCAAGTCAAATGCATGAAGAAATTCATCGTTTGGAACAGCTTAGCGAGCACAACGCCTCAATTGGCCAACAAGATATCGATATACTTAAACAGAATTTAGCCCTAGGCACAGACCTACTCAACAATAGCTCCGTTGTCTTGCTAGATGCTGTTCGTGTTATGGTTGCAGTCTCTTAACCCATGGCAATGCCAAATGAAGTACTCGCCCCTCCATCAATAGATTTGCCCAACTACGGACTGGACATACTCTATGAAGATGAGCACATAATTGCTTTTGACAAGCCCACCTGGATGCTCTCAGTGCAAGGTCGCCTGCCGGATAATCAAGACTCCATTGCTCATCGGATGGAGCTTTATTGTGGCGTTGCACACGTCGTACATCGAATAGACTGCGCGACATCCGGCATATTACTTTTTGCCAAAACCAAAGAGGCTCAGCGAGAAATTAATCGTCAATTTCGCGACAGAGAGATTGACAAAGAATACGTCGCCCTGGGCCACGGTCATAGTGCACTGGATAGAGGTGAAATACAGCTACCTCTCATCAAAGATTGGCCCAATCGACCTAAACAAATGGTCGACCTCATTATCGGCAAGAAATCCACAACACAATATGAAGTATTAGAACAAAGCAATCAGCAAGTAAGAATGCGGTTGATCCCTATTACTGGCCGGTCCCACCAACTTCGACTACATATGCGCGCACTTGGCCTGCCAATCATAGGTGACCGGCTTTACGCGCCAGAGGACGTGGCAAATGCCAGCAGCCGCATGCACCTGCACGCTCAATACCTCGCTTTTGCTCACCCAATAGAAAGAACCCCAATCATAATCACTGCACCTTGCCCATTTTAGATTATAGCGAGAACACCACCCCATGAACGAAAACCTGGAACGCCGAACACGCATTCTTATTGCAGCGAAAGATACCTTTGCCAAAGAAGGGTTTCGAAATGCGGAGGTGAAAACAATCGCTCAGATTGCAGGAGTTGGAAAAGCAACTATTTACAAACATTTTGATAGCAAAGACCATTTACTTCTCACTATTGTTGAAGAAAACTTCAAAGCCATGCGAGACATTGGCATTGCAACGTTGATAGGCAACGGTCGCCCACTAGAACGCTTTGAAAAAACCTGCCTAGCAATCGCTCACTTTCTTGATACCGACAAAGAATTTTCTTTAGTTGTAGTAAAAGAAGCAGGCGAAATAATGACGGAAATCGAGAGCCTCTATACATTAGTTATGGAAGAGAACAAACCCTTTTCAGATGCCTTCATTAACGCCCTCAAAGATGAAAAGCTTATCCCAAACATCCCTAATAATATCGTATTAGAAATCATGATGAACCTGGCTATTGGCATCGTTTACTCCTGGACCCTTAGTGGAACGGAACCTTTATCCAACAAAGTGACCGAGCTTTTTGGCCTTTGGAAGGAGCAAAATGCATTAGCAAAAGGTATCAACAACAGCAAACAAGACTAATTGCCTTCGTAGCATTTTTACCCACCCAATCTAATCCACTGATAATTAACTCTTTTTTTTACATATAACGTTTATTGACTTTTTTGAATCATTTCTCTATTTGACGAACATTTACTCTCTAGCTACCTTAAGAGGAGGCTGTACGTCCATATAAGTAAATAGAGGTGGTAATATGATTGAACACAGAAAAGAGGCGAGAACACATTTAATTTATTACCTCCGTGTATTTGATCGTGCCGACGACTCCTTGTTTGGACATGTTGTTGACCTCTCGCCCACTGGCATGTTAATTACTTGCGATCGTGAATTGGATAAAGACCATCAATACCAATTGGCCGTTGAAGACACAACATTAATGGATCGCCTTGATGTCATTCATTTCAACGCCGAATGTAAATGGCACTCAGATGACGAAAACGACCTTCTCGTAGATGGTGGTTTTAAACTCATTAGTCCTTCAGAACCAATCGTAGATATGATTGCTGAATATAATTAAACCCTGCCAAACACTACCGAAAAAAAGAACAGACATAAAAAAACCTCGCCCAATTGAGCGAGGTTTTTTTATGTCTTAACAAACGAGGCTTAGTTTGTAGTAAATGTCACTACATCGCAGTCTGTATCAACAACCATCATGGCGTTACGAGAGCAGACAGTCACTTCATGATCCCCCGCACGCAAACCATATAGGTTTATTTCAGTACGGTTCTTCCAAAGGCCGAATGGCGCGCCGTCAACACTGTAACGGTAAGCCATGCCATCTTCAGATCCAGCAACGTCGACAGTAACAACATCGGCATCAATAACCGCCGCGCCTAGACCAAAGATACCTTTCGCCTGAACACCACCAACACTTGCATAAGTGCGTGACGCTGTTGCAGCAGCGGTTGCTTCAACTTTAATCAAGTTGCCGGCAAGAGCTACGAAGTTTGCACCCGCATCTTCAACCCAAAGATCGCCAACATTAAATCCATATCCCGCAAAAGTAGGCAATGGTATCGCTGCAGCAGTATTAAGGATTGTAGGAAGAACAATTGGCATAAACTCTTCTAGCAATGAGTTAACCAACGACTCGTTTAACGCTATCGTACTTGAATCATCGATATCACGAACATTGATGCTTGGTAATCCAACCACTTCAATAGCAATTGCATTGTTCTCTGCAACACCTAGATCAGCAGTTACTTTGATATCCATGGTTGCACCAACAAACAATGACCAAACTTCAGTTGTAGAATTGTATGATTCAAAACCAATGTAGAAATCATTAAATTCCAATGTTCCAAGGCCGGCATCAAGGTCACTTACCAAATCGATAGTAGGCGCTGCGGCAGGGGCAAACGTCATTCGAACATTACCAGCAGAAGTATCAACACCACCAAGCTCAGGAATATCATCTGCACCCAATGTAATATTCAACACACCTGCTTCAGTAGCAGCCATCAACGCTTGATTGATCGCATTCTCAGACATGATCACACCAACATCTTTCTCAACACCCTCTGGAGTAGTACTAGTAGGTGAAGGAAGCGCCGCATCAGCACCAAACGCAGAACCTACATTCTTAGGACCGTTAGACGTCAATGCATAGATATGAGAGTCAAGTGTAATGTCTATACCGTTGTTAGGTGAGGCAAAAGACTCAGGAAGAATTGAAGGTTTAATAGTACCACCACCAAGAACTAATTCTAAATCAGAAGTGAATGCATCCAAAAACTCGCTTACCAAATCAGGGATCATACCCTCAAGCATACCTTCCAGAATCCACTCAAATAGGCCTTCAAACACTTCATAGAAAGGAATCAATAACCAATCAGGGAAGCTCTCAATATCTGTTCGAATGGTATCTAAATTAAGATTCAGGTTGTTAACGCCAACATTAACAGCAGCATTACCAGCCGAAACAGTTACATCACCAGTGAAATCAACATAATCAACCGTTAATGTTCCATCGATATTAGAATTCGGTAGCGGCCATGGCCAATCAATAACAACAGTATAACTTGCCCAAAGGTTGTTGAACTTACCGCCAAGATCAAAGTTACCACCTGACCCAGTTACATCCATCGCAACATCGGCAGAACCAAGCGTTGCGTTATTAACATAAGCCTTTACAGAAGCAACAATAAAGCCCTGATCCAAAATCGGGTCTGTAGGTATCACCGCACCAAGATCATCCCCTTCTAACAAGGTTTCAATTTCAGCAACCATGAAGTCAAGGCCATTACGGTTAATACGTAACGCCATAGCTTCTGCCATTACTACACTTTCATCAGCGTATTTTTGTGTACTAGTGAACCCTAGCGTATCTTGAGCAACAAATTCTATATAACTCGCTGCAGCAATGCTTGCCGTAAAGCTATTATCTTCAGCCAGGGTAATTACAGACCCATTCGCAGATAGTGAAGCAACACCGGATGCGTCTTCTGCATAACCAACAACAGTTAGCGTCGAGCCATCGGTCACTGACGTTACGTGAACGACAGGGCCAGAAATATCATAGATAAAGCTAACAACCGATGTATCAGGCTTAACAATCTTCAATAAGTTCTCACCTGATAACATATAGTTTGTGATAGAAGCTGCCGTTGCAGACGCTCCAGTATCAGAAACCGAGAATACAGATGTAATATCTTGACCATTTAGACTTACTTCAAATGGATCAGGAAGGCCTTTAGGAAAAGACAGTTGTATGTCTGGGATATCGGTATAAACCTCACCATCCACAGGATTATCGACAGTAACAGACTTACATGCCGTTAAAAACAGTGCCATAAAGGCAAACATCAAAAACCGACTAATATCGGATCGCATTGGGCTTCTCCATAAATAGGATAAAAAGTGCACTCAAAAAACGATACAATCTCTGCCAAAAGCATTACTACGATTGCTCGCTAGGTATTGTTATATTTATTCGTCAATTCAAGCTGCCGTTCATTGGGTTGGCTAACTCTCTTCAACATTTTTTATGATCACCTTGCAGCCTAATAGACCACAAAGCCAAGCCATCATACTGAAAGACCCACGCCTAATTCAATACAGAAATAGTCATAGTGACAACAAATCACTCTGGTGTTACAAATCTTTACACAACGTCCCGAATATATTGTTTTGTAAACCAATTATACGGAATTGATGGCCTGATCAGTCACGTTTTTTGAAGTTTGATACAGCCAACAATAAGGATTCAAACTGACCTCTAGGGAGCTTAGCTTCGCTGGTTTACGCAAATACACTGATTAAATTTACTTACTAGCGTAATATGCGCCTCCTCTTACACATACCTCAAAACAACGTCGGCAGTTAAACACAATGAAAGTAATCCTCGCCCCAATGGAAGGTGTTCTTGATCACCCAATGAGAGAGCTGCTGTGCGAGTTAGGTGGATTTGATTACTGCGTTACTGAATTTGTCAGGGTAACGAGTCAATTATTGCCAAATCGAGTATTTCACCGTTTGTGCCCCGAATTAAGGCAAGGAGGAAAGACCCTCAGCGGCACCCCTGTTATTGTTCAGCTATTAGGTGGTAATGCGGACATGCTTGCCGCCAACGCTGTTCGTGCCTGTAATTTAGGGGCGCCAGGTATTGACCTGAATTTTGGCTGTCCCGCAAAAACAGTTAATCGACACGATGGCGGTGCGGCATTACTAAAAAACCCAGAGCGGCTGTATAAGATTGTTTCAGAAGTACGCAAAAGTGTTCCTACCCAGATACCCGTCACAGCGAAAATGCGCCTGGGGTATGAGGACAAATCTCTTGCCGTTGAAAACGCCTGCGCTATCGAAGCAGGAGGCGCCGCCCACATTACTGTTCATGCTCGTACCAAAGTGGAAGGTTATGCCCCTCCCGCACATTGGCAATGGCTTAACACAATACGACAACAGGTTAGCCTCCCTATCATTGCTAATGGTGAGGTCTGGAATGTATCAGATTACAAACAATGTCGAGAAGTCAGTCAATGCACTGACGTTATGGTCGGCAGAGGAGCCATACGTACTCCCGATATAGGCTTGCAAATCAATTCTGCAAACCAAAACACACCATACTCTCCTCTGCAATGGAGTGGTATTTGTTATTTGATTCTGGATTTCTATCAACGAATAGAGCACATCCCTACTCGGTTCGCTTGCAGTCGCCTAAAACAATGGGTAGGCCTTCTGTCGAATGGGTACCCCGAAGGGAAAGATTTATTTTCGCGTATTAAACGCCTAAAAGATGTCCAATTGATCCTCATAGAAATTAATAGATATATCAAATAGGAGGTCCCGTGATAATAAGTGGCGGTTTATCCACAAACTGAATGCGATGTCAATCAACGCTGCGTCAAAAAAACATCCTTTTTTATCAATTAAGCGAACAAAAGCTTAACGTGTTGTTTTCATTCACCTTTCAATCTTTTCGTTTAATATTCATTCAAACCGTCAATACCCTTAGTACCAGTGGGCTACGAGATGTTACAAAATCCTTATTCACAGACTTATCCACAACAACTGTGGAAAAAATAGTCTCTGGACAACGTCAGAAATCCTGCTACTCACATAGCGAAATAATTGAGCGTATTCGTCTCTTTACCAACACCCAATGCTACTATAAAGTGCTTCAATCTACCTTACTGTTTGGGATTTTTTGAATGACTAACTCTGCACAACTCCCCCCTACTCTCACTCCCTATATTGGATTCAAAACTACTGAAGCATTACGAGGAAAACTTAATCGATTCCTTGAGGCCGTCGAAGCTAACGACAAAGCAGCCGGCTCTCTTTATATAGAGTATATTGGTGAACTGACAGATCATGTCATCGACTCATTATTGTTAAAAATGATTGAGATTGCTGAAATCAATAAGGTTGGGCAAAAAGTCATAGGATTTTGTGCGTCATCATCTTCCAAAGTTTCCGGTATGTTGACCAGTAAAATCTACAAAAAAATGCCGGTCAAAGAGCTACTACCTGTCGCTGACCTGTGGAATACATTTTTAAAAAATTCACAAAGCGATAACCATGGTGATTGGTATCTCATTACTCCTATTTCTAAGGAGTTTGGCAACGATTTAGACGCAATTCTTTGCGAAAAAGGAGAGAGTTCTGAATTCGCACCAAACGACCTGAATGACGTAATGAAAAAATACGATACACTTATGCAAATTATTATCGACACCTTCTTCCTAGAAGCAACTAAAGTAGTCAAAATCGGCCCTATTACTAACAAGATGTTAACGGTGGGTGTTGATAGCGTAGAAAAAGCCGTTCAAGCCGTACTTAATAAAGTCATCAGACCCCTTGAGCCGACCCACTTCGGAAAATTCGTAGAACACACAGAGAATTTCTACATCCGATTATAACCTACTTCGTGACAACGTAATTATTAACGTATAACAAGCACCAAACGCCCACGTAAAAAGTGGGCTTTTTTATTTCCGCCGCATGCATAACTTGTACTCTTGTCCTACACTTAATTGACGATAAAGCAACCTTACTAACGCGTTGATTTTATTCGCAATTTGTCTGGAGAGTCTGTATGCAAACCTATATCCGCTCCATCATTAGTACTTCGGTATTAATGCTTCTTTCTTCATCCGTTATTTCTGGCCAAGACTTCACTGTCGGCATAGAAGATCAAGAATACCTTCCATTTAGTACGTCTGTCAGCGGAAAATCCAGCGGTTTTTTTAAAGACGTCTTAGATGAATTCGGAAAAGCTAAAGGTTACACGTTTACATTAGCACCCACTCCAGTAAAGCGTTTAATGAACAACCTCATCACAGATAAGATTGATTTTAAAATTCCTGACAACCCCATTTGGGCATCCGGTTTAAAGACTGGCAAAGATATCACTTACAGCACACCACTCACCGTATATATAGACGGTGTTCTTGTCGAACCCAAAAACAAAGACCTTGGATATGAAAACTTATCCAGTTTAGTGACCGTAAGAGGGTTTACGCCATTTATTTTTCTTGACGACATTTCAAAAGGCTCAATTAAACTCCAAGAAACCTCTAACTTAGCCGCGGTAATCAAAATGGTATCCGTTGGTAGAGCGCAAGGTGGCTTTGCAAACATTACCGTTGCACAACGTTATATGAAAGAGACGCTTAAAAAACCTAATCTATTGATTTATGACGATAACATACCGACCGCAAAAAGTGACATCAGTCTTTCGACAACTAAACACCCGAAAATAATTGAGGAGTTTAATGCTTTTTTACAGTCTCATGCCCAATGGATTACTGACTTAAAGAAAGAACAAAATGTACCATAATCAATGGATATAAGATCATACGGATAAATGTAAAAAACAATACCACAGTATAACGGTTAGTCACCGAAGGTTATCATTATGCAGCAAATCCCAACGCAATTTCCTGTTTCAAAGCTAACGCTCGCAATTGCCGGAACCATAGTAGGTGCTATCCTCACAGCACCGTCACTATATGCAAAACAACTGTGGAGTGATAATAGTCTTTCTTTATTAAGGGGAAATGATTACGAAGTAGGAGCCGAAGGAAGGAAAGTGCTAACCCTTGAGCATGTTAGCGGTCACTCTTGGGGAGACATGTTTTCATTTGTTGATCGTCTAGAATCTGATAACGGCGACTTGGAAACATATTGGGAAATATCCCCCCGCCTCAGCATTGGAAAAGTAATGGGCAAGAAGCTTACGGCAGGCCCGATCAACGATGTATTAATTACCACAACAGCAGAAATTGCAGATGGGCCGTTCCCTTTTACAAACTATCTTATCGGTCCAGCAATAGATCTTGATATACCAGGTTTTAAATACTTTCAACTAAACGCCTACCGTCGCAACAATGAGTTCAGCGATGATAATTGGCAACTCACGCCAGTATGGGGAATTCCCTTCTCTATTGCCGGACAAGACTTTCTCTACGATGGCTTTGCTGATTGGCGCTCGGGCAGCGGTAACAACACCACAGAGCTGAATGTAACATCTCAACTAACCTGGGATATTGGTGCTCTTATGCAAACCCCAAAAACGTTTTATATCGGCGTTGAATATGTGTATTGGACAAATAAATTTGGAATCCAAGACACCGATGAACGTAATTTAAATGCACTGCTTAAAGTTCACTTTTGAGCCCATTGTACAATTCAAAATAAGCGTAAAAGGCAGACACAAAAAAGGCCTCCAGAAATGATATTTTGGAGGCCTTTTTTGTGTCTGCCTTTTAATTAAATACCCTTTTGGTAAGCGCTATCTATATAACTACACTTTAAATTGCGTCACCTGCCCGCGAAGCTCATCACATAACCCAAGTAACTCTTGACTCGTATCGGTAGATGCACACGTATCGGATGCTGTATCCACCGCAATGTCTTGGATACGCGTTAAGTTACGATTAATGTCTTCACTTACCGCAGACTGCTCTTCAATAGCACTAGCAATTTGAGTTGTCATATCACTTATCGTGCTAATTGCACTTGTAATCTCATCCAAAGTACCTTCTGCATCATTTGCCTTACCAACCGTTAAATCTCCTGATTCTTTACTCGCCTCCATCACTTTAACTGCTTCACTAGCCCCCGACTGCAAACGCTCGATCATATCTTGAATTTCTTGCGTACTTTCTTGCGTTCGGCTTGCCAACGTTCGAACCTCGTCCGCTACCACCGCAAAACCTCGGCCTTGCTCTCCAGCTCGTGCCGCTTCTATCGCAGCGTTTAATGCCAACAAATTGGTTTGTTCCGCAATACCACGAATAACATCCAGAACAGTCACGATATTACCCACATCGCCTTGCAAGGCATTTACCACGTTCGCACCAAGTTCAATCTCTTTTGCTAACTGAGCAACCGATTGCACTGTATCGGACAACACGCCTTTCGCCGCAAAAACACTTTTTTCTGCATGGCGTGCCGAATCAGCTGCCTCCAAAGCATTTCTTGAGACTTCCTGAGAGGCTGTACTCATCTGGTTCATCGCAACAGCAGCTTGATCTGTTTCAGAGCGCTGATGATCCACCCCTTTGCTAGTTTTATCTGCAATAATCGCCATTTGTGTCACTGAGCGACTCATGCCGTTCATCGTACCAACGATTTGCGTAATCAAACCCTGAATTTTCTCCACAAACACATTAAAATTACTCGAAAGCGCGCCTATTTCACCTACACCATCTTGTAAACGTACCGTTAGATCACCTTCTCCATGAGCAATATCTTCTAATGCATGAATTACATCATTAATAGGCCGAATAACAACAGATCTCATCAACATTGACAACAAAAATGACAAAACAATATCCAATACTAGTGTTTGCACCACCAGGCGTACTAGTGTTTCTTCTAATAAGTCGATGATATAACTATCATCCTTTACAACAATAGCTCGCCCTACTTTATTGATTGTGCCGCCATCGTCATACGTTAACTCTCGGTCAGACAAATTTTCTTCTGTTGCTAGCACCTCATCTTTAACGAGTGCCCCAGAAAGGGATTTTGAACGGCTCGCAATGAGCTTTGAGTCATTATACAAAAACAACCCCTTAACAAATTCTGCCTGTGCCTCAGATTCCAAAATTTTCCCAGTTTGCCCCCCCTCAAAGTTCCACAGTGTTGTCGGTAAACTTAATTGCAACCGATCGAGCAACAAAACGACTTGAGCATCTAGTTGGTTTCTCAGGGTTTTTTCGGTAGATATATAATTGTACGCACCAAAACCAACTAGCAACACCGTAACACAAGCAATAGCCAGCACATTAAACTTAAAACTTATAGAATCCTTCACGGTACTAACACCTTTTCAAACGCCTTCATGTTTGTTATTTCTCACAACGCAAATAGTATGGAATGGTTTTTCCTTCTCGCGAAATTCAAAGCCTCTTTTAAAAGTAGACGATTAATGTATTTTACACACACAAAGTTTGACACTTAGTAATAAAAACATCCTTATAATGTATTCAAAAAAACCGTAAACTTGCGAACGCACCAACTTCGACAATAATCAGGAGACAATGCCCTAAAAACTCGACACCACAAATACAGCGGAGACTCCTATGTTGAAATCTATCACCATAAAAAAAGTCATCTCAAAGATATCAGTATATCTAGCGTTAACACTGATTCTTGCCACTACCCCTGCATTTGCAGACAGCAAAACTGTACACCTTACCTCATTAGGCTGGCCTCCTTATTCGGATAAAGAATTACCAAACAACGGACCATCTATTGAAGTTGCCAAAGCTGCGTTCAAAGCCATGGGATATGAACTGGTGGTCGATTTTTATCCGTGGTCACGAGCAGTTGCCTTAGCTAAAGATACGAACTCTAAATACGCTGGGTACTTCCCTGAATACTATTCTGACGATGTAGCCAAGGAATTTCATTATTCAGGTGCCATGGGTAACGGCCCTTTAGGTTTCGCCCAGCAAACAGCAAAACCTATCAAATGGGCAACACTGGATGATATAGAAAAGTTGAATGTGGGCGTTGTACAAGATTACGTAAACACTACCGAGTTTGATGCCCGCGTTGCCGATGGCCGAATAAAAGCAAAAACAGTTACCAGTGATTCGACCAACTTAGTAAAACTTGCAAATGGTCGCCTTGATCTTGCTGTTGTTGATCGCAATGTGATGAATTATCTTAAAAAAACTGATTCTCGTTTAAAGTCCGTAGCAGATAAAATAAACTTCAACGCCAAACTCTTGGAAGATAAAAAACTCTATATATGTTTTAAGAAAAATGCCGAAGGTAAGAAATTACAAGAAATCTTCGACCAAGGCTTAACAAAAATTGACGTATCCGCCATTATGAAAAACGGTCTAGGTCAATAATAACGGCAACTGTTTAGCGAATCATCACGACACCACTAAAGAGTTGCCAAACCTGTTACTAAATAAAATCAACTTCCCTATCAACCTACAATAACCGGAAACGGGGGGAGACTGTTTAGAATAGCCTTCCCATAGCGTTTTTTAACAATACGACGATCCAAAATAGAAATTTGCCCGTGATCCATTTCTGTTCTTAACAATCGCCCTACTGCTTGTTTTAGTTTAATCGCAGCGTCCGGCACAGCAATTTGCATAAACGGATTCCCCCCCTGCCCTTTGATCCATTCTGATAGCGTTTCATCCACAGGATCCTCCGGTACGGCAAACGGCAACTTGGAAATTACTACGTGTTCACAATACGCTCCTGGTAAATCAATGCCTTCTGCAAAACTTGCCAAGCCAAAAATCACACTGTAGTCACCATCATCAATAGCTGCCTTATGCTTTTTTATGATCTCAGACTTTGCAACTAGCCCTTGAGCTAGCACAATTTCTTGGTATTCAAAAGGAAGTAAATCGTAAACTTCTTGCAACTGTTTTCGAGATGTAAAAAGCACAAGCGTTGCTATACGTTTGCCCGACTCAATAAGAAAATCCACAATAAATTGGGTGTGACGTACATTATCCGATGGATCAAAATCCATTGCGGGTATAACAACCTTACCCGCATCTGCATAATCAAACGGGCTAGGAACAACATGAAAACCACCACTACTAGGGATCCCTGTGCGCATTTTGAAACGTTCAAAATCCCCTACGGCTACAATTGTTGCTGACGTTACAATGCTCGCAAAACATCGACTCCACAGGTATTGACTAAGTACATCAGCGGCAAGAATTGGACTGGAACAAAGTTCAATATCAATACCTTGTGATACCTCATGAAAATTCAACCAACGAGCGGCCGGAATTTTGCTGGCAACCTCATCACGACAATAACTTTGCCACAACCGATCAACAGCGTCAGCTCTCGCCAACTGTGCCCCAACAATGGGGTACCATTGCTCCGCTTCTGATTTATTAATATCAGAACGATCGCCTTCCAATGCATCATCAAGAATCTCCGCTATTTGTGACAAATACTTTCGCACTGCTACTGTCTCTACACTGCTTATTTTTGCCTGCTGCTTTAATTCAGGTGGAATTTCACCACTCTCAAAACGATACACGCTATAACCATTTTTCGAATCGTTCCCAAACCCTCCCCTGAAATTATCCGTCTGGTCGGCTAAAGGAGCCAGCATCGCCTGCACAAGCGGCAATTGTTGCTGCAGTTGCTGAATGGGGTCCACTAACTGTTCTGCAAATGTTTGAATTCCCGTATTCGAAAAAGTCTGTGCTACCGAACCAAGCAACTTTTCCAACTCGGCTAGCCACGATTGTGTGCCACGCAAATAACTCGACGAGGAAAAGTGTCCCAACGCTTTATCTGGAAGGTGATGACCTTCATCAAAAATATAAATGGTATCCTCTGGTGCAGGTAATATCGCTCCACCACCAAGAACCAAATCTGCCAACACTAAATCATGATTCGCAACAATCACATCGACCTTATGTAGGTTTCCGCGATTTTGATAAAATACACATTCGTCATAAAAGCTACAGTTTCGACCTGTACAACGATTGTGATCGGTCGTCACTCGTCGCCATACCACGTCATCAATTTCGTCCTCCCAACTATCTCGATCTCCATCCCAACGCCCTTGATCGACAGCCATTGACAGGGACTGGTAGAGTTCCGCACTCGCCTTATCAACAGTCACGGCTCGAAGCTCCTGCCACAACGCCATGTTAGGGTCGTCACTTCCCCCCGCCGTCATCAACTCATCAAGCTGAGACAAACACAAATATCGACCGCGACCTTTAGCCAGTTGGAAAGAAAAACTTAACGGTGAATTGAGTAATAAATCGGGGATATCCTTGGTGACGATCTGATCCTGCAAAGCAACGGTCGCCGTTGAAATGACAACTTTTTTCCCCATCGCTTGTGCCATAGGGATTGCGGATACCAAATACGCAACCGTTTTTCCTGTACCCGTTCCCGCCTCAACAACGCAAACATGATCATCAGAGGTTCTCTTATCATCAGAATCCGTTTTTATCGCAGCTAATGCTTTGGCAATTTCTGCAATCATTAGTCGCTGTCCATACCGTGGGGAAAGCCCTTTCTTCTTTAAAAAGCCGCTATAAGCAGTTTGAATAGATAATTTAATGTCATCAGAAAGCATAATATGTTGTCAGTTCAAAAATAGGGGTTAACGCGTCAGTTAAAAGGCACGTCTCAAAAAAGATCATCATTTTACACGTTTTTTAACAATGACAACACACCATCAGAAAAGCGGCACTTTCGCTCCAGAAAGCCCTTACGAATCATTACGTTATTTATGCAGTAATATTGCAATATAATGGCATTAATTTCCCGCTGTAATGCATAAGCACAATTTATTAATTTATCAAGAAAATTAGGCCAATAACTTGCCACCTGGCACACTCTTCGGTACCTTATTGTCCAGCCTGAGCAACGTCTTTCGTTTATCGGCAGTACCCAGAAGCAATACCCATAATAAAAACTAATAAAAACTAATAAAAGCTTGAATACACGACTGTGAATTTTGTTTAGATGTATTCAATACGATAATAATAAAACTGGAGCACACACAATGGAATTGACTATCGGCCTGTCACTAAAACGCGCCAGCCTTGCGTTTTTTGCTGCAGCCTCACTGACCCTATCTGGCTGTAGCTCACTTGTTTATAAGGTCGCGGGGGATAGCACGGCAACATTTGGCCAAGATGTTATGATGCCTTATCTAATGACTACCGATGATACCGGTATAGCCTGTGTTGCTGGCGAGTCAATGACGCCTTTAATGCTATCTTTTAGCAAATACACCACCAGTATCGACCAGCTTGCCGTATTAACACACATGGTCGGTGGCACCTGTGCCGATAGCCTTGCCAACGAAGCCAATCTTGAATCCCTACGTTTGGCTAATGATCAACGAATATCTGCAGCAAAAGATGCTCGCATTCGATCTAAACGTTATCACTCCTTAGCAGCAAAACGCCAGTATAAAGCTTACAAAGCGCTAGTACGGTCCTTTGGTGAAGTCGGCGAAGAATGTCCGAGTTTTTCCAGCGAACAAGAACAGTTTGTGTGGGTGATAGGAACAGCCACTGCATTGCAAGCGGTCCTTAGCGATACCCTAGGCGGCATGGAAGCTGGCGTGCCTAAAACCATCGCACCGAAAGCGATGCGCGCAGCAGCATGTTTGAATACCCCCGAAGGAAACAAATTGTGGTGGGGATTACCCAAAGCAATTCACTCGGTTCTATCTACCGTTCTACCTGGTGCAACTCAAAAAGGCGTTGACCCATGGAAAGAAATGCAAAATGCAGCCCGAATAGGTGAAAATGAAGGCGTGAGAATGTCTCAAGCCCTAATGGCATTGGCGGCTAATAACGCATCAAAAATAGAACTTGTAAAAGAGACTATTCGAGCTCACGCACATTCGTTAAAAAACATAGCCTCTAATCGAGAATTCAACCTCGTAGATATCATGGCAACCGATATGATCACTGCCCTATCTGACACATTATGGACAGAAGCCCTAGGCCACCGAACACCTCATGGCGGGCTCGGTACATTCTGGGATGATAAAGACGAAGACGATATCGAATTAGATATCGACATCGACGATTTATAACATCGAGCATTATTAACAACCGATAACGACACATCTATGGTTACCAGTTTTGTAACCGTTGCACGACCAATACCCACAATAACTCTAAAAGTTACAACAAGACTTCAGGACGAGGCTATGAAATCCATATTTAAAAAAATCATCATGCCAGCAGCAATTGGTGCCACCATGATTACCGCATCTGTTACTGCTACTTCAGCTAACGCTGCATTGGAAAAGCGCACATTCTGTGTCTTTGATATTGTAGGCAAACAAGGCGATGTCTATAACTTAATGCAAGACTATCGACTTGAAGCCATGAACTGGGGGGTGGATTTAACGCTAAAAGCCTATACCGATGAGAAAATTGCCTCTGAAGATCTAAAGTCTGGAAAATGTGATGCTGCAGCCCTAACGGGTATACGAGGAAGAAGCTTCAACTCCTTCACAGGTACTCTGGATTCTATTGGATCTATCCCAACCTATGACCACATGCGCCAAACACTAAAACTGCTACTAAAACCAAAATTTGCCAAATATATGAAAAGTGGTGACTATGAAGTAGCAGGCATATCGCCTGGTGGCGCAGGCTACCTATTTACTAACGACAATACGGTCAATACCGTTGCAAAAATGTCCGGTAAAAAGGTAGCTGTTCTAGACTTTGATAAATCCCAAGCAGTGTTAGTCGCCTCTGTAGGTGCCTCACCAGTGAGCGCAACAATCGCCACCTTCGGCCCTATGTTTAACAACGGCTCTGTTGACATTATCGCTGCCCCCGCTATTGCATACGAACCGCTAGAACTTTATAAAGGGTTAGGTGAAAATGGAGCCATTGCTGATTTTGCCATTGCCCAACTATCACTACAACTTGTCATTCGCCACAACCGATTTCCCGCGGATTTTGCTCAAAAATCAAGAAGCTACTCTTGGTCTCAATATGATCGTGCAATCGAACTCATTAAGGTAAGCACCGATAAAATCGACCCAAAATACTGGATGGAAATCCCCAGTCAGGACAAGCTTGGCTATTCCGAAATGTTCAGGCAATCACGCATCAAGCTGCGAGACATGGGTATTTACAACGGAAAAATGCTCACGTTCTTAGCTCGAATCCGATGTAAGTTGGATGCAGGGCTAGCAGAGTGCACAGCCAAAGATAAAGAGTAAATAAAAACAGTAATGGCAATAAAAAAAGCAGGCATTGCCTGCTTTTTTATTGCTACGCAGCCATCAACTTCACAGCAATCATCATTAGGTAAATCACGGCTATGATCCCCCAGCGCTCTCCCCGGGAATGGTTTTCATCCTTCCCCGTTATGCTTTTATTGCTCGGTGTCCTCTTTTTTAACACCGCCGAAATGGGCTACTCCCAATTCCTTAAGCTGGGTGAAAGCCTTTGGCAAGACTACTACCTATTGCGGGGTGACATTGCCACGCCTTCCTGTGATACCAACGCCAATATAGAGCAAGAGCTTCAAAGGTTACTCGCCGAACAAGGGCAAGAAAGTGACGATGAATTCGGGGACATGTTTGGCGACGACGAAGTAGATACTGATGCCAATGAAGCCGCGCTGCGTCAATCAATTACCGGGCAACTACATCTATGTAAAGAAAAACATAAAATTGCCAGTGAAAACCAAGCTAGAGTTACCAATGGCGTTAGAGCCTTTCGAGAGATTGATTACTTTATGCTTAAGATTGCGGCATTCAGTCGCGACAACCAACGTTCCATCCTGTCCTTACTTCTGTTTATTTGCGCTTTAACTGCGACCCTTACCTACCACCACATTGGCCTTCGCCCAATGATGTCAAAGCTTGACCATAAAGTTGGCGCTGGAGCACAACTACTTGCAAACCTAGCGCTCTCCTATTCAGCGTATGCATACCTGTACAACGGTTATAACACTGGGGTTGAGATGCTTTACCCCCAAATTCGTTGGACCTACATGATAGGTTTTAGCGCATTAAGTTTAGTTTCACTCTACCAGTGCTTTAAAATCCCAAAAGATGCTGAGGAAGGTGGCTCAATCGGCAAAGCATTTTTATCGGTCCCCTTGTATTGTTACATGGCATTTAGTGCTGCAAACTTTTACATTCTCAAGGAATCCAACCCTCAAGGTGTAGTTCTCTACATAGACAAAATGATGGATATGGCCAGCATCTTTACCAAAATAGGGCTATATATTTGGATCGGTATGATGTTGAAACAAACCTCTATTGGTGAGCTAGCCTTCCGTATATTTAAACCCTGGAAACTACCGCCTGAAATGTTGGCATTTGTTGCCGTTCTTGTTATGGCGGTACCAACTGCTTATACCGGCGCCTCAGGTGTTATCATTATCGCAATGGGTGCTGTAGTTTACAGTGAGTTGCGCCGCGCCGGTGCCCGTCGCCAACTCGCCTTAGCAGCCACCGCCATGTCTGGTAGTCTCGGTGTTGTATTACGCCCTTGTTTGCTGGTTGTGCTTATTGCCGCACTGAATAAAGAAGTCACCACCGACCAGATGTTTGGCTGGGGTGTAAAAGTGTTCCTACTAACCTCCTTTATGTTTTTTATAATTTCACTGATTGCCAAACAAGGCCCCTTAAAAGTTGCTCCTGTTAAAAAGGCACTGATACCAAGTTTATTCGCTTTTGTTCCATTGATTCCTTATGCACTGATCTTTGTTCTAACCGCAATTTTCTATGCTTATGCAATGGATGCACACCTTGATGAATTCTCAGCGCCTACCATTCTGCCAATTATCGTATTGCTGATGCTAATTTATGAAAAGGTTTTTGCGACACCTTATATGAATGCGTTTTCCCGAAACTTTCCCGAGTTTTACCAAAAATCCTACGGCGAAACAATAGAGTATGAAGACGGTTATCAAGACACCGAAAGAGAAGATGGGTTAGAGGGCTCAGTAAGAACCGCAACAACCAATGGTATTGTTCATATTGGTGCGTTGTTATTATTAATGGGTTTATCATTAGCCGCTGGTGGTGTAATTGAGGACTCTCACATCATTCAAGACTTCTCTGAGAATTCAACGTTGTTTGGCAACATGTGGCAAACCATGGCGGTGTTATTGATTGCATTAGTTATTATTGGCATGTGTATGGACCCCTTTGGTGCGGTTGTACTGGTATCAGGAACCATTGCTCAGGTTGCATATCAGCAAGGAATAGAACCTATTCACTTCTGGATGATTACCTTAGTTGCATTTGAACTGGGGTATTTATCCCCTCCTGTTGCTGTTAATCACTTACTAACAAGGCAAGTGGTAGGAGAAAAAGAGGTATTACTTGCAGCAGAGGAAGTTATAGGGAAATCATTCTGGCTACGCCATGAGAAAATACTATTGCCATTAACGGTAATGGGGATATCTTTGTTACTTGTAGCGTTTGTCCCGCTGATTTATATGAATACCTAACATGACAAAAGAAAGTAGATTGAGGGCATCAACTCTCAATCTACTTTCTTTTATTCCCCCTACTCTCTACTTAGCAATAACGCTATTTTGCCAAAAACTCCCCCGCTTTATCTTTAAACTCTTTTGTCTCTCTAAGCTCAGCAATGGTTTTCCATATTTTTTCTGCTAATACTTTGTTCTGTGCAATAAATTGCTTTGAAAACATCAAGTAATACGGCTTGCTAACCAACGGCATTTCAACAACCTTGATTTTGTCAGAATACTTCTTTTGTTTACTTAAGATATTGTTTCCATTCAAGGTCAATGCTGCTACAGCCCCAACTCGCCCAAGCAACAGCTTCTGAAAATTATTTGCTGTTTTTGAGGCAGTTGCATCGACTTTATAACCAGCACTCTGCAAATCACCACCGATAGAATACCCAGAAGGTGCAGCCACTTTTCCACTCAAGTTTGTAATAGAAAGTGCCCCTCCTACCCCGGTGCTTGAACCCTTTAATACATAAAGAGAATAACTAGAAGCGTGTAGTCTTAGGTTTTCATCTACCTCCCCCCCATCCTGCATACCAGGGTAAAAACCGTACTGAAGTCTTTTTTCCTTGAAGCTCGCGGTAAAACAGCCTTCCGTTTTACCAGTTTCAATGTTGTTCAAGCAACGTTTCCATGGTGCCTCAATATATTTGAAAGTAACATCAGGTAATGCATCATCAACCATCTTCAGAAGAATCAAATCTATTCCCTTCCCTCCCTTCATACTCCACGGGTACGAATCTACATTTTCAAACGTCAACGTAACATTGGTTTGAGCTTGTACTGCAGGAATAACTAAAAGAGAGAGCATAATAATACAACGTAAGATATTCATAATAGGCCCCGGCGATTTTGAGTTTATTCAAACTATGGTTTGATGAAGTATAGTCCAGAAAAATAACGCCCAAAAGACCACAGCAAAGCCATGTCTATTTGAGCAATCCAAATAAAAACATCGCAAACCTCCCTGCACGCTAGCAAACACCCACACAATCAGCCCACTTGACGAACAAAGAATAACGGCTATTAATTAGTTAATTAGTTAATTAGTTAATTAGTTAATTAGTTAATTAGTTAATTAGTTAATTATAAAACAACACTGATCATGTTTTTGTCAGCATATATATCAAGCATGACAAATCAATCGTGGGGATAGGTTCATGAAAAAGACCAATGTATTAATTGCGGGTTTAGCACTCGCTGTTTCTGGAAGTGCTGTTGCAGGTATGCCAACGATAAAAGCACAGATCAGAGGCGACCTTGTTAGAAGTGACGTTGAAGGTAATGACGAAGGTACCTCTTTTCAAGTCCCCTA